>DATHQQ010000226.1:0-7915 GCA_035482595.1 Verrucomicrobiia bacterium | reverse complement strand
AGACGCATGGTGGGCTTGCCGGAGGCGAGATTGACGACGCCCAGATCGCGCCAGAAGACCCCGGCGGCAAATCCGGTTCCCAGCGCCTTGGAACAGGCCTCCTTGGCCGCGAAGCGCTTGGCATAGCTCGCCGCCCGATTTGCCCGGCGGTCGGACTTCCGCCGCTCGGTCTCCGTGAAGACCCGGTCGAGAAAGCGGTCGCCGAAGCGCTCGATCGTCCGCTCGATGCGGCGGATATCGATGATGTCGCTGCCGATGCCCAGTATCATGCGCTCACCCCCATCATGCGCTCATCCCCATCATGGGTTCAGCTCCCCTTCCCGACGGCTGCCCGTGCCTCGTCCATCAGCGCCCGCATGCGCCGCATGGCGTTTTCGAATCCCACGAAGATCGCCTCGCCGACGAGGAAATGGCCAATATTGAGCTCGGCCAGCGTCGGGATGGCCGCGACCGGGGCCACGGTATCGTAGGTCAGGCCATGGCCGGCATGGCATTCCAGGCCGATCGCCTCGGCATGGGCCGCGGCGGCGACCAGCCTGTCGAGCTGGCGTTCGCGATCCCTCCCCTCCGCCTCGCAATAGGCGCCGGTATGGAGCTCGACCACCGGGGCGCCGATCCGCAGTGCCGCATCGAGCTGGGCCCGGTCGGCCTCGATGAAGAGCGAGACGCGGATGCCGGAACCGACCAGCCGGCGGACCGGCGTCTCGAGCTGGCCATGGAAGCGGTGGACGTCGAGCCCGCCTTCGGTGGTGCGCTCCTCGCGCTTCTCGGGTACCAGGCAGGCGGCGTGAGGCTTGTGCTTGAGCGCGATCGCCAGCATCTCGTCGGTCGCCGCCATCTCCAGATTGAGCGGCAGGTCGATCTCGCGGGTGAGGCGCTCGATGTCGCGGTCCGAGATGTGGCGGCGATCCTCTCGCAGATGCGCGGTGATGCCGTCGGCGCCGGCCTCGGCCGCAAGCCGCGCCGCGCGCACCGGATCGGGATGGCCGCCGCCGCGCGCATTGCGGATGGTCGCCACATGGTCGATGTTCACGCCGAGCCTGAGACCTCCGCGTTTCATCCTCGCTTCTCCTCTCCATCTCCATGGCTCATATCGTCATTCTCATGGCTCACATCGTCACTCGCACCCTTGCGCTCCAAGGGGCGCCGGTGTCCCCGCCTGCGTTGGTGGCGGCGGTGCTGATACTTGTCCACCAGATAGCGGGCCGGGAAATAAGTAATGACGCCGGCGGCGAGCGCCATGGGGATCGACCCCAGGGTCATGGGCAGCAACAGCTGCAGGGGATGGTGCAGCATGTAGAGAAAGCTGACATCCCGCGGCAGATGATGATGGCTTTGCGCGCCCAGCATGCGAGCGCCGAGCTTGTAGGTGCCGATCAGGATCGGCGGGATGGTCCAGGGATTGCTCGCCAGCGTGCCGATCGCCGCGGCGAGCGGGCTGCCGCGCAGGATCCAGGCGACCAGCAGCGCAATCACCAGATGCAGCCCCACGAAGGGCGTGAAGATCACCCCCACCCCGCAGGCAAAGCCGAGCGCGATCGAGGAGGGCGTGCCCGGCATGCGCGCGACGCGATGGGCCAGATAGCGCGTCGAGCGGCGGAAGCCCATGCTGGGCCAGACGAACTCTCGCAGGCGCTGGTGGTGCGATCGCTTCTGGCGGCGGCGGAACATGCGCTCCCGGAGGTGAGGCGCGAGCTGGGGGACGTGAGCCTTCGCTCAGCCCCGCGCGCGCTCCACGGTGTTGATGGCCGGCGTCGCCCTGAGGGCGGCGATGATATTGGTCAGGTGTTTCACATCCTTGACCTCGACGTCGATCATCATCTCGAAGAAGTCCATGGACCGGTTGGTGATCTTCAGATTGGTGATATTGCCTTCGCTCTTGCCGATCACCGTCGACAGGCTGCCCAGGCTCCCGGGCTCGTTGGCGACGACCACGTGGAGCCGGCCGACATGGGCCTCCGCCTTGGCGGGATCCATATGCCAGGCGACGTCGAGCCAGCGCTCCGGCGCATCGGCGAAGCTTTCGAGGGTCTCGCAATCGATGGTGTGGATCGTCACCCCCTTGCCGGTGGCGACGATGCCGACGATGCGGTCACCCGGCAGAGGATGGCAGCAGCCGGCGAAATTGATGGCCATGCCGGGAATGAGCCCGGTGATGGGGATGGCCATGCCATCCTTGGCCTCGGGCTTGCGGCTCCGCGGACGCTTCGGCAGCGTCGGGATCGTCCCGTCGGCCGATTTGACCCCCGGGAAGACCGCGTGGATCACCTCGCGCCCGGCCACATTGCCGGAACCGACGCCGACCAGGAGCTCCTCCACGGTCTCGTATTTCAGCTTCTTGAGCGCGCCCCCCAGGGCCTTCTCGCTCAAATCATGGCCGTCGTGGCGGAAGTCCTTGGCCAGGATCGAGCGGCCGAGCTCCAGATATTGCGCCCGCTGCTGGGTGCGGATGAAGCGGCGGATGCAGGCCCGGGCCTTGCCGGTGACGACGAAGCGCTCCCAGGTCGGGGACGGCGTCTGGTTGCGCGAGGTGACGATCTCCACCTGGTCGCCGTTCTGGAGCTGGGTGCGCAGCGGGGTCATGCGACCGTTGATCTTGGCGCCGACGGTGCGGTCGCCGACCTGGCTGTGCACTGCATAGGCGAAATCGACCGGCGTGGCGCCGCGCGGCAAGGCGATCAGATCGCCCTTGGGGGTGAAGCAGAAGACCTGGTCCTGGAACATCTCGAGCTTGGTATGCTCGAGGAACTCCTCGGGCCCCGCCGCATGCTCCAGGATATCCAGCAGCTCGCGGAGCCACCGGTACTGGCGCCCGTCGAGCTGGGGCGCCTCCTGCTTCCAGCGCCAATGGGCCGCGATGCCCAGCTCCGCCACGTCATGCATCTCGCGGGTGCGGATCTGCACCTCGATGCGCTGGCGCTCCGGCCCGATGACACCGGTGTGGATCGAGCGGTAGTTGTTGGGCTTGGGCGTGCTGATGTAGTCCTTGAAGCGTCCCGGCACCATGGAATAGGTGCTGTGGAGAACGCCCAAGGCCTGGTAGCAGGCGGTCACATCGGGCACCACGATGCGGAAGGCCATGATGTCGGACAGCTGCTCGAAGCTGATGTTCTTGCGCTGCATCTTGCGCCAGATCGAATAGGGCGTCTTCTCGCGGCCCGAGATCCAGGCCTCGATGCCGGCGGCGTCCAAGGTGCGCTTCAGCTCGGCGATGATGCGCGGGACGATCTCGCCGCCCTGCTCGCGCAGATATTTCAGTCGATGGGCGATGCTCTCCTTGGCGTCGGGATACAGCTCGGCGAAGGCGAGATTCTCCAGCTCGTCCTTCATCTGCTGCATGCCCATGCGCTCGGCGAGCGGGGCATAGATCTCCAGCGTCTCCAGCGCGATGCGCCGGCGTTTGTCGACGTCCTTGATGTGGTTCAGCGTCTGCATGTTGTGCAGCCGGTCGGCGAGCTTGACCAGCAGCACGCGGATATCCGCCGACATGGCCAACACCAGCTTGCGGAAATTCTCCGCATGCTTGGTGTGGTCCGACTGCAGCTCGATGCGGGAGAGCTTGGTGACGCCGTCGACGAGACGCGCCACCTCCTTGCCGAAGAGCTGCTCGATCTGCTCCAGCGTCGCGTCCGTGTCCTCGACCGTGTCGTGGAGCAGGCCGGTGACGATGGAGGCGCTGTCGAGCTTCATGCGCGCCAGCAACTCGGCGACGCCCAGAGGATGGGAAAAATAGGGATCGCCCGAGGCCCGGCTCTGGGAGCCATGGGCCTTCATGGCGAAGACATAGGCCCGATTCAGCGCGTCCTCATCGGCCGCGGGATCATAGGCCTTTACCCGCTCGACCAATTCGAACTGCCGAATCATGCCGTCACCTCAAGCCGCTCGCCGCGCCGAGGTTCTCTCCCCGGCGCGCCGCAGGATGATGCGGGAAAAGCGGCCCTATTTCGCCTCCGGGATTTCTTCCTCTTCGGCACCCGGCTCGTCGGTGAACTCCCCGTCGATGCTGAGGCCCGCCTCGGTGGCGTCCTTTTCCTGGGCCTGGATCATCTCGCCCAGCAGATCGGCGGTCTCGGCGCCGAAGCCGCCTTCTTCCTCGGGCTCGTCCTTCTCCACATGGCGCTGGAGGCCGACGACGAGGTTGTTGCGCAGCCCGTCGAGATCGATCGTCTCATCGGCGATCTCGCGCAGCGCCACGACCGGATTCTTGTCATTGTCGCGATCGATGGTGAGCTGGGCGCCCGCCGCCACATCGCGGGCCCGCTGGGCCGCCACCATTACCAGATCGAAACGATTAGGCACCTTCAATACGCAGTCTTCGACCGTTACGCGCGCCATGATATCTCCCGTAAGGCCGGGCGGAACCCGCCCGTGCAAATTGTGACCGAACGAGCAATATATGATCGCGGATGCAGCAAATCAAGCTGGTTCAACGGCTTGGCCCGCAATGCGGAAATGGTCGAACGATCTGTTCCGGGGCGAGCCGGGTGACCAGCGCCGCCAAGCTCTGGCCGGTGGCCGGGTGGCGCCAATCCGGCCGGATATCCCTCAGGGGATAAAGGACGAAGGCGCGCTCGGCCATGCGGGGATGGGGCAGCAGCGGCGGCTGGGGTCCGGGACGCACCAGCCCGCCATAGGCGAGCAGATCGAGATCGAGGATCCTGGGCGCGTTGGGGACGGAGCGATGCCGACCGAAGGCAGTTTCGACCTCATGCAGCAGAACGAGCAGCGCCTCGGGGTTGAGTGCGGTTTCGACCTCTACCACCCCGTTGACGTACCAGGGCTGGTCCGAGATCGGCACCGGGGCGCTTTCCCACCAGCGCGAGCGCGCCCGGATCTGAAGCCCGCGGGCCGCCAACGCCGCCAACGCCGCCTCCAAGGTGGCGACCGGGGGCCCATGCTGCGGGCTCGGCAGATTGGCCCCCAAGCCGATCAGGATCGGGCCGCCCGAGGGGGTCTCGCCGGGCCCTTGTTTTTCACGCGCGCTCACCCCATTGCTCTATTTATGGGCATTGATTTGGTGCCGACAGGATGTCGAGTCTCGAAGGGCCGATATTTGACGCGCGACTCCGATGGCAGCGCGACCTACTCGTTCGAAAAGCTTGACGTTTCAGGGGCCTGGCCGCCGGTGACGGCCGCGGGCGCGAATTCATCATTGCGAGGAACCTAATGAAATTACGATTCTATCCTGGTGAGCGTGTGGGCATTTTTATCGACGGCGCCAATCTCTACGCGGCCGCCCGCTCCCTCGGTTTCGATATCGATTACAAGCGCCTGCTGGGGCTGTTCAGCGAGGACTGCCATCTCGTCCGGGCCTTCTACTATACCGCCCTGATCGAGGACCAGGAGTATTCCCCCTTGCGGCCCCTCGTCGACTGGCTCGACTACAACGGTTACACCATGGTGACCAAGCCGACCAAGGAGTTCACGGATTCCATGGGCCGGCGCAAGCTCAAGGGCAATATGGACATCGAGCTCGCCATCGACGTGCTGGAGATGGCCCCGCACCTGGACCATGTGGTGCTGTTCTCCGGCGACGGCGATTTCCGCCGGCTGGTGGAGGCGGTGCAGCGCAAGGGCGTGCGGGTCTCGGTCGTCAGCACCATCCGCTCCCAGCCCCCCATGGTGGCCGACGAGCTCCGCCGCCAGGCCGACAATTTTATCGAGCTGGGCGAGCTCACGGACAGCATCGCACGCACCCATCATCCGCGGGCGACGCCGGCCGATCCGGACGCCGATCTCGCCGAAACGGCGTGAGCGGCCTATCGCCGCAGGCGCCCAGTGAGGTGCCTGCGCTGACGGACGCGCCCTATCCCGGCCGCGACTGCCCCATCTGCCCGCGGCTGGTCGCCTTCCGGCAACGCAACCGGGAGGCCGAGCCCGGCTGGCACAACGCGCCGGTACCGAGCTTCGGGCCCCAGGGCGCGCCACAGTCCGCGCGCCTGCTGGTGGTGGGTCTGGCACCCGGGCTCAAGGGCGCCAACCGCACCGGCCGCCCCTTCACCGGCGACTATGCCGGCGATCTCCTCTACGCCACCCTAGGGAAATTCGGCTTCGCCGAGGGCGAGTACGGCCGCAGCCCCGATGACGGCTTCCGCCTCATCGACTGCCGCATCACCAATGCGGTGCGCTGCGTGCCGCCGGAGAACAAGCCTACCCCGGCGGAAATCGCTGGCTGCCGCCCGTTCCTTGCCGCCGAGATCGCCTCCCTCCCGCGGCTCGTGGCGGTGCTCGCCCTGGGCGCCATCGCCCATGGCAGCCTGCTGGCCGCCCTCGGCGAGCGCCTGTCGCGCCGCCCGTTCAAGCATGGTGTGCTGCATGAGCTCGACGGGGGGCTCATCCTCGCCGACAGCTATCATTGCTCGCGCTACAACACGAACACGGGCCGGCTGACGGTAGCGATGTTCGAGAGCGTCATCGCCGCGCTGCGCGAGCGCCTCGGCTAGTGGAACGACTCCGACAGCGCCGGATAGAGCGCGGCGAGGAATCCGGCGACCGTCGGGAGCACGATCAGGGAGCCCGCCTCGTCGATGGCTTCGGGGATCATGGCATGGGCGATGAGCGCGAGCACGGCGCCGCCGGCGACGGCCTGGCAGAAGATGGCGGTCAGTGAATCGGTGTCGCCGATGAAGGCCTTCCCCACCGCCGCGGCGACAACGCCGGCAATCAGTACCGTGGACCAGAGCAGAAAGATCGTGCGCGGCCGATAGCCCGCCTTGCTCAGCATGGCGCCGCTGGCCGCGGCTTCCGGGATGCCGCCCAGGAACATGCCGAGAATGAGGGTCAGGGACAGATTGGAGAGGCCGGCGAATTTGGCCCCGATGACCAGGCAGCCGGGGATCGTATCCAGGATATTCCCGAAGACGATCGCCAGCCCCGCGCCCTTCGCCGCCTCGGCCAGGAGGCGGTCGGAGTCCCGCTGGCTGACGGGGCGGAGGCTGTTGCGTGCCACCCGGGCCCAGACTTCCGGATGGTCGCCGCGCTTGCTCAGATTGCGGATCGCGCGCTCATGGCTAAGACGCTGGGCCGCAGCCGCGAGCTGGGAATCCCGCGACATCAGCCAGTTGAAGTCCTCGCGCTTGATGACCAGCAGGTCCGTCGGGACCGCCGTCTGGATCGTTGCCGTCCGGGGCGCGCCGCTGAGCAGCGCCATCTCGCCGAAGGCCTGCCCCGGCCCGAGCTCGGCCAGGGAATGGCAATCTGCGCCGCCGCCCTCGGTCACATCGACCTTGCCGCGGGCGACGATATAGAGCGCATCGCCCTCCTCCCCGGCACGAAAGACGATGTCCCCCGCCGGCAGGCTGCGCTGCTCGACCAGCGGCAGGATCTCGCCGATATCCTCGGCCGGCAGATGGCGCAGAAGCTCGCCCTGGGAGAGCAGGCGGATGATCTCGGCCGCGTTCTTCTGCTGCGCCCGATTGGCATATTCGCGAAAGCGCGTCGGCAGGCGCACGGCGGCCCCCTCGCGATCGAGCCGAAGGGCGATGAAATAATAGGCGACCGCCCCGACCGCAAAGCCGCCACCGACGAAGAGCCAGGCGTATTCGGTGGTGAATCCCTTCCCATGCAGATCGAGGGCCCCTTCATAGGCGAGCTCGATGGCGAGCGCCGTGATGAGCGCGCCGGCGGCGAATGCAAGGATGCAGGCCAGCAGCTGCTTGGAGGGCCGAAGATAGATCCCGAGCGCAGCACCGATCATGTTGGAGGAGGTGACGGCCAGCCCGAGAAGGGAGACCGTGGCGATCTGCGCGAGGCTGGTCATAGGCCCTTCATACAGCGGTGCTGCGACCCCGATCAAATCCCCCGTTTCGGCCGGCTGTCATGACTTTCCCTGTTTCTGCAGGGAATCTACAGGCATTCTCGTCTCCTTTTCCGGCATAACCGCAGGTCGGCCGCCCCTCGCCGGAATCGCGACGGG
>DATHQQ010000225.1:0-5664 GCA_035482595.1 Verrucomicrobiia bacterium | reverse complement strand
GGGATAGGGCTTGGCCAGGGGCGCGTCCTTGACGGCGACATGCTCGATGCGCAGCCCCGTCAGCCCCTGCTCCCGCAACATGCGCCACAGCGGGTATTCCCAATCATTGCCGGAAATGACGAGGCCGATCCGGCTGTCCTTGTTCTGCACGACATAGCCCACGGCCGCCTGATAGGAGGCCAGCAGCTGGGGGCGCGCGATGAACAGGATTTCATCCCCTGTCATGGCCCAGATGCTGGCGGCATAGCCATTGGGCGAAAAGAGCGGCCGGCGGTAATTGGCCCAGAGCGGCGGCATGGCGGTGATCACCAGCAGCAGGGCCAGCAGGACCGTGCCACCGATCCGGGCCCAGCCTCGGATCCACTCGAAGGCCAGGAAGCCCATGAGAGGTGCCGCCAAGGCGAAGATCGGCAGCTGCAGCCGGGTGATCCAAGGCTGCCAGCGCAGCACGACCAGAAAGAGGAGAGTGGCGCCGATGACGCAGAGGGCATAGCGCCGGCGCGGGAAGCCAGATCCGCCGGCCAGAAAGATCGCCAGCACCGCGGCGATGGCCAGGAGAAGCTGCACGGGGTTGGCAGCGATGTCCTCGCTGGTCTGTTCGGTGCTGGCCTCGAATTTGGATTCGATGAAGGTGAGCCGGGGGTCGCTGGCATCGAGGCCGAGGCCGGCGAGGCCCTCGTCGACGGCCCGGGTCAGCCAGCGATCATAGCTGCTGTTCTGGGTGGCGAGGTTGGTCGCGAGATTGCGTACCCCGTTCACCAGCAGAGGACCGGGGCCGAAGGCCGTGTTGTTGGTGCTCTGGGCGCCCTGGCCGATCGGCGAGCCGCTGTAGTCCAGATTTCGAACATAGCCGGGCAGATTTGGCAGCAGGATGAAGAGGCCGCAGACGATCAGCAGCGGCAGGGCGCGCCGCGTTGCCGGCAGGGCCTCCGCCAAGAACCAGAGCCCAAGCGGGAAGCCGATCAGATAGGCCGTGCCCTTGGCCGCCAAAGCGAGGCCGGCGGCCATAGCGAGGAAGGCCGCATCGGTGCCCGAGCGGCTGACGCGCCAGGCAAGCAGCCGCTCGGCCATGCAGAGCAGGAAGAAGGTCACCACCAGATCATTCTGGGTGCTGCTGGCCTCCAATATGCCGATGGGCAAGGTGACGGCGGCCAGCCGGGCCAGCGCCACGCCCCGGCGCGTAGCACCCAGCGCGGCGGCGATGCGGCCGACCAGGAAGACCGAACCGGCGCCCGCCAGCCATTGCAGGAGATTGAGCAGCCGGTCGCTGCCGCTCAAGAGCCGCAAGGGCAGCAAGAGCACCTCCCCGAAGCCGGGGAGGTCGAGCTGGCGCTCGATATGGGTCCGGTAGAATTCGAGCGAGCCGTTCTGGATCCAATGCTCGATGCGCGGCAGATGATAGGTCTGGGAATCCCAATTGTTCGGCGGGCAGACCAGTGCCAGCAGCAAGGTGACGCTGCCGATGAGCAGGATCACCCAGGCGAGGATCCATTCCTCGAGGATCAGCCCCGCGGCAAGGCGGCGCAGCCGGGCGAGCCGCGGCGTCGCGCCGGCAGGCCGGCGCCGGAAGACCGCCAGGGCCAGGACCGCGACGGCGATCGCCCAGCCGATGACAAGGCTGGCGAAGGTGATGGCATGGGCGAGGCTGAAGGCCTCCATGGCCAAAGCGATGGCATAGCCCCAGGAAAGCGCGCCCAGGACGATCGCCTCGCCGGGCTCGCGCCCGCGCCGATGGAAGAGCGCGATGGCAAGGCCCAACGCCGCGAAGGGCAGGAGACCCAGGAGCAGCAATTTTACAACGTCAGCCCGGGCGGCAGGGACCCGCCGATCTGCGCCTTGACCTTGGCGAGCGTCGCCAAATCCCGCAGCCAGTCGTAGTAGACGCCCTTCACGGTGGTAACGATCACGCCGGCGGCGCCGAGGCGCTCCATGGCGATCTCATGATGGGGCGGGGGGGAGGCGCAGGCGTCGAGCGCCACCGCCACCGCATGGCCCGCCGCCATCAGGCCGAAGGCGGAATGGGTGACGCAGACATCGCTCTCCAGCCCCGTGAGCACGAACTGATCGCGGCCGGTGGCCGCGACGGCGGCGCGGATGTCGCCCTGGCCCATGAGGTCGAAGACCATCTTGTCATGGGCGATCGCACCGGCCGGGAGGAGGGACTCGATCTCCGCGACGACGCCCCCATTCCGGCGAACATCCTCGCCGGTGACGAGCAGCGGAATCTCGAGGGCGAGGGCCACGCGCATCAGCCAGGCGATGCGGGCGACGAGGGGCGCCCTCTGATCCGCCGGCAGCTTGGCGAGGAAGAAGTCCTGGACGTCGATCACCGCCAGGCAGCAGCGGCGGCGGTCGAGGAGCCGCCCTGTCGCGGTCACCGGTGGAGGCCCGATATCGAATTCATGGCGAGCGCGGCTCTCCCCCTTCGGCGTTTCCCGCGTCGCCAGTATCGAGTATCAGCCCGCCGGCCGCCAAGCGATGGTTGCACCCGATTCCACCACCTCGCCGATCATGCCCTCGACCGCGAAGGGCGCCAGGGCCGCGCGCAGCTCGGCGGCGAGATCGGTGGTACGATCGCCGATCTTGGCGGCCGAGGTGCTGGAGAGCGAGAGCGCGCGGTCGATGAAGCGCTCGAGAGGCCGCTGCCGGCGCTCCAGCACCGCGATGAATTCGACCCGGCTGAAGGGCGATTCCAGCAGGATCGCCTCATGGCGAAGCCAGCCGGGGGATCTGCGCTGCCGGCGCGCCGGATCGTCGACGGCATAGCGCTCGATCACCGCGTCGAAGGCCTCGGCCCAGGCGTTCTCCGGCAGCTCGGGATTGCGGGTGCGCAGCAGCGCCACCGCGCCGCCGGGCTCGATCAGACCGTCCAGCCGCTCCAAGGTCCGCGGCCGATCCATCCAATGGAAGGCGCGGCCGATGACTGCGAGATGGAACCGGCCCGGCCCAAGGTCCAGCCCGGTCCCGATATCGGCGGAGCTCCCTTCGACGAAGCGGATCTCGAGCCCCGCCGCGGCGGCGTTCTCGGAAGCGATGCGCAGCATCTCGGGCTCCGGATCGACGGCCACGACCTCCCCGGCATGGGGCGCCAGGGCGAGTGCGAGCTGCCCGGGGCCGCAGCCCAGATCCAGGACCCGGCCATCTGGCCCCAGCTCCGTGAGCTGGGCCAGCCGGTCGATCAGGCCCGCGGCATAGGCCGGGCGCCCTTGCAGATAATGTCCCGCGGCGGCGCGGAACCGGCGCTTTTCGAAGGGAATGACGGCCGGATCGGGGCGGGTCGGGGTGGCTTGGGTCGGGGTTGGGCGGCTCATGGGGGAGACCTTGGGGGTTCGGTTTGGGGCTGGCAGGAAGCAAACATGGGGCCGCCGCCCCGGCAAGTTAAGGTTTCCGGCGGGTCGGGCTTGCGGCTATTCTCCCGCCCGTTCAACCACGGCCGAAACGGGTTCCTCCCTCGCCAGCATGCTGCTTCTCGGTGTCTATTCCGGCAATCACGACGCCTGCGCCTCTCTCCATGACGACTATCGCCTGTTGAGCGCGGTCGCTCTCGAGCGGCTGACGCGGGTGAAGATCGATGGCAACCGCATCCCGGTCGAGGCGATCGACGAGTGCCTCGCCATCGCCGGGCGCCGTCCCGAAGAGGTGGATGCGGTGATGCTCGGCCGCGGCGCCTTTCCGCAGCGCTATTTCACGCATTTCACCGGGCGCAAGCGCCTCTCCGCCGGAATAAGGCGCGTGACGGGCCGCGAGAAGAACAAATACATGGAGGCCGAGAGCGTGCGCCACCGGCGCTCGGATTCCCTCGCCATGTTCGACGGGCCCGGCTTCCTGCGCGATCTCGGCTTCCGGCCCGAGACCCATCTCGGATTCTTCAACCACCACCGCGCCCATGCCCTGCCGACCCTGTTCCATACCGACTGGCCGGAGGCGCTGCTCTATACGGCCGACGGCGGCGGCGACAACATGCAGTATTCGATGCGCCTTTTCCGCGATGGCGCGATCGAGACCCTCTATGGCGGCGATGAGGGTCTGACGCAGCCCCAGCGCATCGACAGCCTGGGCCTTGCCTATGGCTTCGCCACCCAGGCTCTGGGCTTCCGCATCAACCGCCATGAGGGCAAGCTGACGGGGCTCGCCGCCTACGGCAAGCCGGTGCTCTATGACGCGCTGGCACGGCATTTCCGCGTCGATGACGACGGCCAGATCCACAGCGATTTCGCCGATTACCATGCCATGCGAGGGCTCATCTTCGAACTCGCGAAGGGGGCGGCGCGGGAGGATGTGGCGGCCTCGGTCCAGAAGCTGCTGGAGAATTTCGTGCTCGATTCGGTGGGCCGCCTGCTGGCGCGCCACGGCCATCGCCATCTCGGGCTTTCCGGCGGCATCTTCGCCAATGTGCGCCTCAACCAGCGTTTGGCGGAGGAGATGCCGGTGGACGAGGTCTTCGTCTATCCGGCGATGAGCGATCAGGGACTGGCCGCGGGCGGCGTCCTCGATTTCCTGCTCGAGCGCGACGGGCTCGCGCATTGGCTGACGCAGCGCTACCGCCTCGAGAATCTCTACTGCGGCCGCGACTTCGGCCACCGCATCGACCGGCGGCTGGGTGGCGATCCCGCCTTTCGCCGGATCTCGACCACGCCGGTGGAGACAGCGGCGGAGCTGCTCGCCGCCGGCAAGATCGTCGCGATCTATACCCTCGGCATGGAATATGGTCCCCGCGCGCTGGGCGCCCGCACCATCATGGCCTCGCCCACCGATGCCGAGATCAACCGCATCCTGAACGACCGGCTGACCCGCAGCGAGTTCATGCCCTTCGCCCCGGTGGTGACGGCGGAGGATGCCGAAAGCGTCTTCGATCTCGGGCCGGCCACGCTCTATGCGGCGCGGTTCATGACCATCACCTGCCGGGTGCATGACGCCTGGCGGAGCAAGATTCCCGCGGTCGTGCATGTGGACGGCACGGCGCGGCCGCAGGTAATCGAGCGGAGCCAGAACCGGCTCTATTACGACATCCTCGCGGCCTATAAGGCGCGGACCGGGATTCCCGTGCTGGTCAACACCAGCTTCAATGTGCATGAGGAGCCGATCGTCAACGGCCCCGATGAATGCGCCCAGGCCCTGGCCGAGGGGCGCATCGATTACGTGGTGACGGCGGAGGCCGTCTACGGGCCCGCGCCGAAGAGCTGAACCTTAGAGATCGACGTCAACCACCACTGGCACATGGTCGCTGAGGCCCGAGCCGCACCAGTCCTCGAAGCTGCCGATCTCCACATCCCGCAAGCGGTCGAGCCAGAGCTTCGGCAAGAAGACATAGTCGATGTGATAGGTCGGCCCCTCCTTGCGCCGGTCGCGCCAGTAGAGGGTGGGCATCGCCTCCCGGCCCGGCTCCTGCCGGTGGAGCTCGTGATAGGCGCTGACCAGCCCGCCGCTGCCGAGCCGCGCGATGGTATGGGCGTGATTCATCAGCCAGCCGGGGCGGTCCCAGGTGACGTTGTTGTTGAAATCGCCCGCCACCACGGCGGGGCCGCCGGCGAGAAACTCGCGATAGCGCGAGAGCCCCAGGCGCAGCGGCCCGGGCTGGCGCTTGCGCCTTATGCCGGCGCTGAAATTCTGCGCCCAGACGGCCAGCAGGTTGAAGGCCACCGGGCCCTCCACCCTGACCGGCGC
>DATHQQ010000224.1:0-2121 GCA_035482595.1 Verrucomicrobiia bacterium | reverse complement strand
AAGGCATAGGTCGCCTGGCTGCAGGCGGTGATGAGCGCCACGACCCGCAGCGCCTCGCCCGGCGAAAACTCCATTTGGGCGATCAGCGGCGGCAGGGAGGTGGCATTGCCGATCCCCAAGCCGAACAGCAGGATGCCGAGCAGGATCAGCGGCGCGCTGGCCCCGCCTGCCAGGATGAAGACGAGACAGCCGCAGAACTGCAAAGCGTAGTTCCCGGCGGCGGCCAGGCGCCGGTCGGCGCCTCTGGGCAGCAGCCAGCCGAGCAGGGTCCGCCCGGCGATGGCGGCTGCCGTGGCCCCACCCATGGCGAGGCCCGCGCCCGTCGTCCCCAGCATCGGCACGATGAGCGAGAAGAGGTGGGCGATCAGGCCGATCTGGGCGAAGAGGCCGAGGGACATGCCCGCGGCCAGGGTCCGAAAGCGCCAGTCGCGCCAGGGCGATCCGCGCACGACTGCCGGCGTCGCAGAGCTTTTTGTCGACGAGTCGCTCGTGGGCGCAGTTGCAGACTCCATCCCGCTTCCATCCACCCGAAATCCCAGCTCCGCCGGGCCGTGGACGAAATAGCGCCCGGCCAGGAGCCAGAGCGTTACCACCATGATCGTGCCGAGGGCTGCCGCAGCACCGGGCAGCCCCAGCCAGGCGATGGCGGCGACCCAGAGCGGCGACAGGAGGATGCCGCCGGCGCTGGCGCCGTTATAGGCAAGGGAGAGGGCCGCGGGGCGACGGCGCGCGAACCAGGGCGAGACCATGGCGTTGATCGCCGCCCCGCCGGTGGCGGCCCAGCCGGCGCCGCTGAGCAAGGTGGCGGCGAAGAGCTGCCAGGGCTGGTCGGCGGCCGCCCAGCCGAACATGCCCAGCGCCGCGGCGAGCGCGCCGGCGCGCGTGACCGCCGGCAGGCCCCAGCGCCGATAGCAGGCCGGGAGGTTCGCCACCACCAGGGCGCCCAGCAGGAAATGGAGCGTGACGGCGGCGGAGATGAGGGTGAGCGGCCAGCCTCGATGAGCATGGATGGCATAGAGCAGGACCGGCGGGCCATAGAAGCACATGCCCCAGCCGAAGATGGCGACGACAAAGGCCGCGCCCACGACTCGCCAGCCGAAGAAGAGTCCTTCCGCCGGCCGCGCATCGGCGCCGGCGGCTGCGATCACGTTGTGCATGAGTGCTAGGTAGCATCGCTATGGCCGCCGATGTTTCGGCACCGGCCGAACTATGCAGACCTAGCCGGAGCCAGCGAACCCCTGTTCTCTATGCCGTCATGGTCGGCGCAGGCCGACCATCCACGAGTTTGGCAGCCCTCGATCCGATATCCGTCTTGAGTGTCGATCACCGCCGATCTGATCGAGGACAAGCGGGTCGGTGCGATTGCAAGTATTTTTGACACGGAGGACGCGGAGTTGACCGAGGAGGTGCACGGAGAAGTAGAGTGCAAGCTTAAGGGCCTTTCTCCTCCGCGATCTCTGGAATCTCTCCGCGTCCTCCGTGATCCATTTTTTCTCTGCAACCACAAAGCTTGTGGTCAATCGCAAAGCAATGAAAGCCCCAGCGTTGGCCGGCAAACTCATGGATGGTCGGCCTGCGCCGACCATGACGGTTGAGAGAGCGAGGCTTGCCGGCCGCAACCCGACAGCCGTGGGACAAGTCCAGTCATGAGGGTTTGGGGAGGGGGCCGACTAGCTGGACACTCGTGCCCTGGGCGTCTGCAGACTGCGCCTCAATCGCCGCCCCGGTCACCCCACCGCCGTCACTGTCACCTCGACGCCATGCACCGCGGTGCTCTCGCCCATATCCGCCTTGCGGCCCGCATGCAGGGCATTGATGTTGCGGTGATCGCCTTGGCGCTTGGGCCAGGCGCCCTTCACCGCAAGCGCGATGCCCGGGGGCGCCTTGGCATCGACATGGACCGGCATGAGAAGCTCGCCGGCGTCGTTCGAGAGGCGCGCCATGGCGCCCTCCACCAAGCCGCGCGCCGCGGCGTCCTCAGGGTGCAGGGTGATGCCCTCGGATGCGAGCTTGGCCTCGTTATGCGGCTCATTGCCGTAGCTGGTGTTCATCGCCCAGGCCGAGGCGGGAGAGAGCAGGCGGAGCAGGCCTGCCGCCGGCCGCGGATCGACATGGGAGAGC
>DATHQQ010000223.1:0-2578 GCA_035482595.1 Verrucomicrobiia bacterium | reverse complement strand
TTCACAACAATCTGGGCTTGGCGCTGATGGCCGCGGGGCGCCCCGCCCCGGCCATCGCCGCGCTGCGCAAGGCCGTGGATCTGGCGCCCCGGCTGGCAGTGACCCATCGCAATCTCGCCATGGCCCTCGCCGAGACGGGGCGGATCGATGAGGCCGCCGATCGCTATCGCTGGGCCCTCAAGATCGATCCGGCCGACGCCGAGACCCTGGCGCGCCTTGCCCTTGCCGAGCAGGCCCGGGGCAATCTGGGCGAAGCCGCCCCGCTGGCGGCGCGGGCCGCTTCCCTGGCGCCGGGACTTGCCGTCGCCCAGCGCGCCTTGGCCCTTTGCCGCCGCGAGGAGGGGCGGCCGGTTGAGGCCGCGCTGGCGGCACGCGAGGCTCTCGCGCTGGATCCCGGCGCGCCGGACGCCTATCTCGACCTCGCCGGCATATTGGAGGATTCCGGTTATCGCGCCGATGCGCTTGCCCTCTATGACGCGCTGCTCGCAAGGCGCCCCGGCCATGGCGAGGCGCTCGCGCGGCGCACCCGGTGCCTACTGGCGCTCGGCCGCTTCAAACAGGCCTGGGCCGGTGCCGGCGCCGCCTGGCTGGGGCCCGCCGCGCCCCGCCGGGATCGGCATGCCGCGCCGCGCTGGGATGGCGCGCCCTTTCCGGGCAAGACCCTCTACCTCACCTGCGATCCGGGCTTCGGCGACAATATCCAGTTCGCACGCTACGTGCCTTTGGCGGCGGCGCGGGGTGAAAAGGTGGTCCTTGCCTGCCCGGCGCCGCTGCGCCGGCTGTTCGCCACTATGCCGGGTATCTGGCTGAGCGAGGGCCCCGGCAGCGGCGATATCCAGGCATCGCTTTCGGATCTGCCACGCCTCTTCGCCACGAGCCTCGAGACCATCCCGGCGGCGATTCCCTATCTGGCGGCCGAGGCGCGCCTCGTTCGACTCTGGGCCGATCGGCTGGCGGCCCTGCCGCGCCCGCGCATCGGCCTCTGCTGGCGCGGCAGCCTGATGGATCGCGGCGCGGGCGCGCGCGATGATCCGCGATTCATCCCGCTGCCTTTGCTGGAGGAGGCCTTCACCGGGATCGAGGCCAGCCTCGTCAGCCTGCAGCGCGACCCGGCCCGCCGGCAGATCGCAGCATTCCCGCGCGTCTTCGATCCCAAATCCGATCCCGCCTATGGCATGGCCGCGCTGGAGGATTTCGCCGATACCGCGGCGCTGCTGGCCAATCTCGATCTGCTGGTCAGCGTCGATACCGCCAATGTCCATCTCGCCGGCGCCCTCGGCCGGCCGGCCTATCTGCTGCTGCCCTTCGCCGCCGATTGGCGCTGGCTCGAGAGGCGCGACGACAGCCCGTGGTACCCCAGCATCCGCCTGCTCCGCCAGGCCACGCCGGGCGACTGGCAGGAAGTCGCGCGCCGCCTGGGGCACGCCCTCAGGCTGTGGCGCGGTGCTGTAACCACCTAAATCCAAAGAACACGGCCACCCCCACCCCGGCCCGCCCCCCTCATAGCGCGGGCCTATCGGCCCGCAGGGGGGAAGAAAGAAGCGGCGGCGATCAACGAGTTAAGTATATCGCCTGGCGCTTTCGCGGGGATGACGGAAAAAAAGAGGTGACGGAAGAGAGCGCCTACGGATCGCCCGGCACGCCATAGGCCGGCGCCGAACGGGGATCGAGGGCACGGGTCACGTAGTCCCTCATCTGCGGCTGGTAGCGTTCCCAGAGGTCGCGCAGGCCGGCGACGGGATCGTCCTCCGACCAGTCGACCCGCAGATCGACCAGCGGCCAGATCTGCTTGTCCACCACCAACAGCCCGGCGGATTTGACCGGGCCCTTCTCGCCGCCGGCCACGATCCCGCTCTCCAGCCCGCGCAGCAGCCGCTCAGCGAGGTGCAGATCGGCATGGCGCGTGAAGCTCGTCGCCATGGCTTTCGGCACATCGCCATTGCCGAGGAGATTGCCGGCGGCCAGGCAATCCTTGCCTTCCGCCACCGCATTTGTACCCAGGGTCTTGGCGCCGCTGTGATGGGCCGTGCGGCCCTCGCGGTCGATGACGGTGACCTGGCGGTATTCGGCATATTGGCTGGCCGCCAGCACCGCCTGCAGGGCCTCGGCCGCCGATTTGCCGCCGGCCAGGAGGTCAAGGACCTTCGGCCCGATGGTGGGGTCGGTGACGTTCTGGGTGGAGACCGCACCGGCGCCGGCGCGCGCCCAGGGACAGCGGCTGGCGACGCAGATGCTGGAGGTGGTGATGGCCACGCCCAGCATGCCGGTCTCGGCGCAGCGTCCGATGAGGGAGAAGGTCATTTGCGCTTTCCCTTCTTGCCTCGCGCCGGTTTGGTCTTGGCCTTCACCCTGGCACCGGCAGTGCGCTTCTCGGGGATCACCGCCCAGACATCGATCTCCATCACCCATTCCGGCCGGGCGAGGCCTTGGACGATGAGGCCGGTGGAGACGGGAAACACGCCCTTCAGCCATTTTCCGACCACGCGATAGACCGGCTCGCGGTAGGCGCGGTCGGTGATATAGACGGCGATCTTGCAGATATCCTCCAGCTTCGCCCCCTGCTCCTTCAGCAGGGTCT
>DATHQQ010000222.1:0-2088 GCA_035482595.1 Verrucomicrobiia bacterium | reverse complement strand
GTCGACTTGATGAGCAGGTCTATCTCATCCAACGGGTCTTCCAGCCTCTGGGTTCCCGCCAGCGCGCTCTCGCTCTTGGGCAGGTCATGCCATTCTTGCGCGATCTGGGCCAGGCGCTGGGGGGAGGTGAGCACCGGGCCGACGATCACCAGGCGGAAGCCGATGCTCTCGCTCCGCTTCACGCCCTTGGCGTCGAAGGGGTTGATCTCCTCCCGCTCGGCGCTGCGGATCGCATCGGGCGGGGTCAGATAGTCGCCGCCCTTGGCGATCAGCCCGCCGGCCTGACCCTGCAGCCGGGATATCTTGTTGAGGCGGAAGGGATCCAGGACCATTTCCGCCGCATTGCCCAGAATATCGTAGAGTCCCAGGGGGTTGGGCTTCAGCAGGCCGACGGCCTGGGGCTTGAAGCCGGAGGAATCCGGGCTGCCGAACCAGGCGTAATCCGAGAGCGGGCCCTGCATGGGGAAGAGCGGGCGGATGAACTCGCTGTCGCTCACCGCCGCCCCGCCGCGCGCCGCATATTCCCATTCCGCCTCCGTCGGCAGGCGCAGGAAGCCCCGCACCTTGTCCTCGCTGGGCAGTGCCGCGGGCGCCTTGGCATAGAGCCATTCCGTGTAATGCACGGAGAAATCCACCGCCTCGTTCCAGCTCACCTGGGTCTTAGGCAGGCGGCCGAGATTGGTCGGCGGCTTGCAAGCGCCCGAGCCCCCCTGTGGACCAAGGGCGGCATATTGGTCCGCCGTGACCTCGTATTTGCCGATGTAGTAGAGCCGCCCGCCCTGGGCGCCGGCGGCCGCCCCGGGCGCCGCGAAGCTGCCGGCCAGGAAATCCTGGCGGAAGCCCTCGGCAAAGGTGAAACGCTCGTCCTGCCCGCCCAAAGTGATGCGCCGATCCCCCAGCAGCCGGTCGGCCGGCACGACCACCGGCCGAAAGACCATCGCCCCGCCGCAGGGCATGGGCAGGATCAGGTCCTTGGGCAGCGGATGGGGGTTATAGAACTGCTCCTTCCAGGTGATCTGCGATGCGGCCAAAGCGGCGAGGGGGAGAAGGAAAGCGAGGACGGTCAGCGCGAAGCCGGGTCGTCTTCCCCGCTTCCGCGAGAGAGGGGCAGGAGAGTTCGTGTATCGGCTAGATCTCACGCAGTGCCTCCGAAGGCTCGACGCGCGAGGCGCGCCAGGCCGCGACCATGGCCGGCAGGCCGACCAGGATAAAGGCACCCACGGCGGCGACCGCAAGATGCTCGGGCCGCAGGCGCGCCGCCAGCTGCCCCTGGTGCATCATGGAGAGGAAATAGCCGTTGATGGCCGCCATGCCCGCGAAGGCCACCAGCATGCCGGTGATCACGCCCAGCAGCGCGATCACCGTGGCCTGCACCAGAGGAAAGGCGACGATGGAGCCCCGGGGCAGCCCGATCAGGGAGAGGACGGCCATGGAGCGGCGCTTGCGCTCGACGCTGGAGACCATGCTGGCCGTGATGGCGCCGAGGAAGCCCAGGGCGCTGAGGACGACGATGGCGGCGAAGAGCAGGCTCAGATTGCGGTCGAGGGAGAGCACGCTCTCGATCTGATCGGCGGCGGTGGTCACCTCCACGCCACGGCTGCGCACGAAGGCAGCGAGCCCCGCCACGTCCTGCAGCTTGGCGGCATAGAGGCGGAAGCTGGCGAATTCCTTGATCTCCTCCCAGGGCCGGTCGCCCGCCGCCTTGAGCAGCGGCACGGCGAAGCCGTCGCGATAGCGTTCGGCGGCCACCAACAAAGGCAGATCGACGAAGGCGCTGACCAAGGGATGCAGCCGCTCGGGCAGGACCGAGACCACATGCAGCTGGATCGAGGCAACCTCCGTCTGGCCGCCGCGGCTGCGCTCGATCCGGCCGAGCAGGCGCGCACCGGGACCCACGCCGAGTGCGCGCGCCGCCGCCGCGCTCAGGCTGATGCCGCCGTCGGAATCGGCAAGAAGCTTGCCCTCGCCCAGGGGATCGCCGGGGCCGGTCGCGATCATCTGGACATCGGCGGCGGGCGGGACCGCCTCGGCGCCGGGCTCGCGGCTGAGATAGATCTGCGCCGCGATGGCGCGGGTCTCAGGGATGAC
>DATHQQ010000221.1:0-2109 GCA_035482595.1 Verrucomicrobiia bacterium | reverse complement strand
CCAGGGATCATCCGTCAGCGCCGTATAGCCGAGCGGCGGCACCCAGGAGAAAAGCCAGGTGTCGTGCAGGCGGTTCTGGGTGATCAGGTTGACGATCTCGCCCAGCCAATAGACCGGCATGGAGATTCCGATGAGACCGAGCACCATCAAGGCGCGGTCGAGAAGGCTGCCCTTCGTCGCCGCGGCGATGACTCCGATGGCGATGCTGCCGACGATCCAGAAGAAGGCCGCGCCCATGACCAGGGAGAGGGTGATGGGTGCGGCCTCCATCACCTCGGGAATCACCTCCTGGCCCCGATTGACGAAGGAGGTGAGGTTGCGATCGATGAAGAGGCGCTTCATCATGAGCGCGTACTGGACCGGCAGCGGCTTGTCGAGGCCGAAGCTGGCGCGCACCGCGGCCACCACTTCCGGCGAGGCATTGCGCCCGGCGATGCGCGAGGCCGGATCGGCGCCCGGGGTGGCGAAGAAGATCAGGAACACCAGGATGCTGATGCCCAGCAT
Organism: Verrucomicrobiia bacterium; assembly: GCA_035482595.1. Taxonomy (GTDB): domain Bacteria; phylum Pseudomonadota; class Alphaproteobacteria; order Dongiales; family Dongiaceae; genus DASXQK01. Next base: position 1,605 of record DATHQQ010000221.1, on the reverse strand, counting down.
GACGAAGAGCATCTGGGCCAGGCGGCGGATAAGCAGGCTCAGCATCAGCGGAACCGGAGCTTGGCCCGGGGATCGAGCGCATCGCGCACCCCGTCGCCCAGGATGTTGAGGGCCAGCACCGAGAGCACGATGGCGATGCCCGGGGCGATCGCCACCATCGGGCGGGTATAGATCAGATCCTGCCCATCCTGGATGATGGTGCCCCAGCTCGCGTCGGGAGGCTGCACGCCGATGGAGAGGAAGGAGAGCGCCGATTCCGTCAGCATGTTGATCGCCACCATCAGCGGCACGAAGACGATCAGGGTCGTCATCACATTGGGCAGGATGTCGCGGAACAGGATGCGGTGGGACGGCACGCCGAGCCCGATGGCCGCGAGCACGAACTCGCTTTCCTTCAGCGCCAGCACCTGGCCGCGGATCGGCCGTGCCACATAGGGGATATAGACGATGCCGATGATGAAGATGGGCAGCCACAGGCTGCCCGCGGTGACGGAGATCGGCCCGATGTCGAAGCCCTTGGTGATGAGCACGATCGAGAGCGAGATCGCCAGCAGATAGATGGGAAAGGCCCAGAGCACGTCGAGCAGGCGCGAGATCAGCATGTCGATGACGCCGCCGAAGAAACCGGCGACCAGCCCTGTCAGCGCCGCCAGCACCAGGCACATGATCGTCGAGGCGCCGGCGATCAGCAGAGAGTTGCGCCCGCCATAGAGGAGCCGCGCGGCGATATCGCGGCCTTGGCCGTCCGCCCCCAGGAAATAATTGCCGATGTCCCAGGTGGGGCCGAGCGGCACGGAGCCCAGCCCCAAGCCCTCCGTCGAGGGCTCGATCAGGGCGACGCTCTCGCCGTTGACGGTGATCGTGCCGTCGATATTGGAGGTGAAGGGATCGCTATGGGCAACGTATTTGGCATAGAGAGGGGCGGCCAGGCAAAGCAGCACGATCGCCAGGAAGAGGGCGAGCGCGCCCATGGCGGCCCGGTCGGCGACGAGCTTCCGCAGCGCCCGCGCCCAAGGACCCAGGGCCGGCCGCTCCATGGCGGCCGACCCCTGTCCCATCTCAGTCGTGATCGGTAGGCTGTCCGTCATCCCGACGAAACCCTCCGATGAACAGCCTACCCGGCAAGTCGGAGGCTCCCGGCACTATTGGATCCACGACGACGTCTGCCCCCAATAGTACTGGGCATTGAAGACATAGTTCTTCACGCGCTTCGACAGGAAGTCGATGTACTTCGGCGTGAACAGCACCGCCACCGGCGCCTGGTCGGCCATCATCCGGTCGATTACCGCCCATTCCTTGTTGGCCGCGGCCGGATCGGTCACGCTCAAGGCCAGGGCTGCATTCATCTTGTCCTGGATGGTCTTGTCGCAGAAGCCGGCGATGTTCGGGGAGTTGTCCGAGCCGGGGTGGAAGGTCCCGCATCCCAGCAGCACGTTCAGGAAGTCGGATGGCGCCGGATAGTCCTGGTACCATTGCGAGACGCTGATCTGGACTTTGTTGTTGGTGTTCTGGATATAAGTGAACTGGATGTTCTGCGAGAGCGCCTTGACGCTGGCGTCATAGCCGATCGACTTCAGGACGCTCTGCAGATAGGTGCCGATGGAG
>DATHQQ010000220.1:0-2578 GCA_035482595.1 Verrucomicrobiia bacterium | reverse complement strand
GGTCGCCTCGGATCTGAAGGCCGGCCGGCTGATAAAGCCCTTCGCCATCGAGGTCCGCCAGCCCGGGCGCTGGTACCTCGTCTGCCGCCGCGAGCAGCGCGCCGACGCCCGCATCGCCAGGTTGCGCGACTGGCTGGCGGCAGAGATCGCCGCGGATCCGGCGATGGGGTAAGGGGTCCTCCACCAAAGTGGGGTGCAGGGATGCTCAACGTCGCATTTCCCAAACCCCGCGGACCCGCTATCGTGGCCCCGCATTTCGACGAGATCCCCCGGCATTTCGACGAGACTCCAAGGAGAGCGCCATGGCCAATGTGACCCCGCTGAAGACCCCCCGGCATGAATCCGACGAGTGGCAGCTGCGGGTCGATCTCGCCGCGGCTTTCCGGCTCTCGGCGGAGCTGGGATGGCATGAGGCGGTGGCCAATCATTTCAGCCTGGCGGTCTCGGCCGATGGCAAGCAGTTCCTGATGAATCCGAAATGGCGCCATTTCGCCCGCATCAAGGCGAGCGATTTGATGCTCCTCGACGCCACGGACAGGGAGACCATGAACCGGCCGGATGCGCCCGACCCCTCCGCCTGGTGCATCCATGGCCATCTCCATGCCGGCGCCCCGCAGGCGCGCTGCATCCTGCATCTGCATCCCCCATATGCCACGGCCATCGCCTGCCTTGCCGATCCGGAGATCAAGCCGATCGAGCAGAACACGGCGCGCTACTACAACCGGATCGCCGTCGATCTCGGCTTCGGCGGCATCGCCGACAATGACGAGGAAGGCGAGCGGCTGGTCCGGGCGCTGGGCAACAAGAGCCGGATGATGATGGGCAATCATGGGATATTGGTGGCAGGGGAGACGGTCGCCGAGCCTTCGACGATCTCTACTACCTCGAGCGCGCCTGCCAGACCCTGGTGCTGGCCTATTCCACCGGCCAGAAGCTGAACCTCATGCCCCCGGAGATCGCCGAGCGCACGGCGCTGGGCTGGCTCGACTACAAGGACGCCGCTTTCTCCCATTTCGAGGAGATGAAGGCGATGCTGGACGAAAAGGATCCCTCCTACGCCGAATAGGTGAGCCATGCCCGCGCCCCTGGTCCTGGTGCCGGGGCTGCTCTGCACGGAGGCCCTCTTCGCCCGGCAGATCGCGGCGCTGCGGGACGTGACCTCGATCACTATCGCCGATCACACCCGCCATGATTCCATGGCCGGGATCGCGCGCGACATCCTCGCCGCCGCACCGCCGCGCTTCGCCTTGGCCGGACTTTCCATGGGCGTCATCATCGCGCATGAAATCCTGCGCCAGGCGCCAGGGCGGGTCGAACGCCTGGCCCTGCTGGACGGCCGGGCCGAGCTCGACAATGCCGACACCCGGGCGAGCCGCCGGAGCTATCTCGAAATGGCGCGGAGCGGGCGCTTCATGGAGATCACCCGCGACCATATACTGCCGAAGCTGATTCATCCCGCGCGGCTGAAGGACGCCGCGCTGGTGCAGACCATTTTCGACATGGCCGAGGCGACGGGCCCCGCCGCCTTCCTTCGCCAGGAGACGGCGCTGCTCGATCGGGACGACTACACGGCCCTGCTACCGGAGATCCGCTGCCCCACCCTCGTCGTCGTGGGCGAAGCCGACGCCATCACGCCGGTGCCGATGGTCCAAAGGATGGCGCAGGCGATTCCCGGCGCGCGGTTTGAGGTGATTGCCGATAGCGGCCATCTCACGACGCTTGAGCGTCCAGCGGAGACGTCGGCGCTGCTGAAGGCATGGTTCGGCTAGCGAGCCCCCAGCCCTACTTCCCCCTCGCCCCCACTCCTCTATCTCCCTCGCCCCCCGAAGGGGGGAGAGGGCTGGGGTGAGGGGGGCTCTGTTTCAGTGATCGATCGGAGGGAGCTTGCGCGGCAATTGTCACCCCCTCACCCCGACCCTCTCCCCCCTTCGGGGGGCGAGGGGGAAGAAGTGACCGCCTCGATCTCAGGGCGCCGTCAGCGCAACGGATGCCTCCGTTGTCAGCAAGAGGAAGGTGAACGTCTCCTGAAGGTAAAGCCGGACCGTCTTGTCGTCATGGCTCAGGTAGCCGATCGACACATCCTCGCCGATATAGAGGCCGAAATCGCCACCGCGGGTGGTGAGCACGAAGGCGCCGGAAATCGCCGGCGCCCAGACGATTTTTCCGTCCACGAGGCGCTTGATGTGCTCCAGGACCGGATAGCCGTGGTCGCTGGTCTCGCTCAACCCCGTATAGGCATCGGCACTCAGCAACACGGAATAGGGACCATTGACGCCGACGAGCCGCAATTGACTGAGCGCTTGGGCGATGGCGTCCGGGTAGGCGCGTATGTCGGCCGGAAGGGGCTTCACCGGATTGCTGGTTCCCTCGCGGATGCCCTGGATGCCGACGGCACCGTAGCCGTCGAAGATCGCCCGGTCTTCGGCAAAGGCCAAAAGCCGGGCCGCATCTTTCGCGGGCTGCCAGTCCGAATCGTTGGCGCCACGCTCCACGTCATCGATCTGTTGGCGATCGAGCTCGAACGGGACCCGAAGTTCGACAAGCGCGTTGACTTGACGCTGTCGCGCCAGAATTCCGT
>DATHQQ010000219.1:0-5216 GCA_035482595.1 Verrucomicrobiia bacterium | reverse complement strand
TGGGGCGTCATCATCGCCGACGGCAAGAATTTCATGAGCACGGCCTGGTGGATCTCGGTCTTTCCGGGCATCGCCATCGTGCTGGCCGGCGTCGGCTTCAGCCTGGTCGGCGACGGCATCGCCGATATCTTCCGGCGGCGGCGCTGATGCCGGCCATCGCCCGCCAAGCCGCCTCGCAGGAAGCCGATGCTTTGCTCGCGGTCCGCGATCTGCGCGTCGTCTTCGGGTCCGGCGAGCAGGCACTCAAGGCCGTCGACGGTGTCGATTTCGACGTTGCGCCGGGCGAGGTGCTGGGCCTGGCAGGCGAATCTGGATCGGGCAAGAGCGTCACCTTGCGCGCGCTCCTCCGCCTCATCCATCCGCCGGGCCATGTGAGCGGCCAGGTCCTCTGGCGCGGCCGCGATCTCCTGCGGATGCCCGAGCCGGAGCTCCGGCGCGTGCGCGGCGGCCAGATCGGCCTCATCTTCCAGGAGCCCATGACGGCCCTCAACCCCGTGCTGACCGTGGGCATGCAGATCCGCGAGAATCTCCAAGAGCATACCGACCTGGATGCCGCGGGGCGCAAGGCAAGGGCTATCGAGCTGCTCGACCATGTCGGCATTCCGGCGGCCAAGAGCCGCATCGAGGATTATCCGCATCAATTCTCCGGCGGCATGCGCCAGCGGGCGATGATCGCCATTGCGCTCGCCTCCAGCCCGAAGCTCCTGCTGGCCGATGAGCCCACCACCGCCCTCGACGTGACCATCCAGGATCAGATCCTGAAGCTGATCCTCCGGCTGCGGCGCGAGCTCAATATGAGCGTGGTGCTGGTGACCCATGATCTCGGCGTCATCGCCCAGACCTGCGACCGCCTTGCCGTGATGTATGCGGGGCGGGTGGTGGAGACCGGGCCGGTCAACGAGATCTTCCGCCAGCCGCGCCATGCCTACACGCTAGGGCTGCTCAACTCGGTGCCGCGGGCGGGCGTCATGCGCCAGCCGCTCGCCTCGATTCCAGGCCAGCCGCCGTTGCTCTCCGATCTGCCTCAGGGTTGCGCCTTCGCGCCTCGCTGCCGCTTCGTGATCGATGCCTGCCGTCAAGCGCGCCCGCCCTTGGTCGAAGTCACGCCGGCGCATCGCTCGGCCTGTATCCGCCATGACATCGTTGCCGAGGCCTGAGCGAGCGATGAACGCGGTGCAGCCCTTCATCACCGTCGAGAACCTGTCCATGAGCTTCCAGCGCCGTGGCTCCTTCTTCGGCCGCCTGAGCGGCGAGCCGGTCCAGCTCATCCGCGCCCTGAATGGCGTCAGCTTTACCGTGGCGCGCGGGGAGACCCTGGGAGTCGTCGGCGAATCCGGCTGCGGGAAATCAACCTTGGCGCGCTGCCTCGTCCGGCTGTTGACGCCCCAGGCGGGGCGCATCGTCTATGACGGGCTCGATGTGCTGAGCCTGGAAGAGGCCAAGCAGCGGAGCTACAGCCGGCGCGTGCAGATGGTCTTCCAGGATCCCTACAGCTCCCTCAACCCCCGCATGACCGTGGGGCAGATGCTGGGCGAGGCCATCCGCTTCCATGGGCTGCGGCAGGGTGCCGGCGTGGAGGAACGCGTCGCCGAGCTCCTGGATCTCGTGCGCCTGCCGGCGGACGCGAATGCCCGCTATCCCCACGAGTTCAGCGGCGGCCAGCGCCAGCGCATCGGCATTGCGCGCGCGCTCGCCGTGGAGCCCGAATGCCTGATCGCCGACGAGCTGGTCTCGGCTCTGGACGTCTCCGTCCAGGCCCAGATCGTCAATCTTCTCCTCGAGCTGCAGGAGCGGCTCGGCCTCACCGTGCTGTTCATCGCCCATGATCTCCGGCTGGTGCGCCATATCTCCCACCGGGTCGCGGTCATGTATCTGGGCGCCATCGTCGAGCTGGCGGAGACGGAGCGCCTGTTCACCACCCCCGCCCATCCCTATACGGCCGCCTTGCTGAAAGCCGCGCCCGAGCTCGATCCCGCCCGGCGCACGGTGGTCGATGCGGTGCGTGGGGAGCTGCCCAGCCCGCTCGCCATCCCCAGCGGCTGCCCCTTCCATCCCCGCTGCCCCATCGCCATCGACCGTTGCCGGGTCGAGGTGCCGCTCTTGCGCGAGCTGGCGCCCGGCCATATCGCCGCCTGCCATCTCGCCAAGCTCTAGGCGCGGCGGTATCGTTAGCGATCCATTTCTACCGTCATCCCCGCGAAAGCGGGGATCCAGGGCAACGCGCGCAGTACCGATCATGTGGCCCTGGATTCCCGCTTTCGCGGGAATGACGATTTGAATGTTCGCAGGAGTGTCGATGACCGGTAGAGAGCCCATTGTCGGTGCGGCCGCGTGGCAGGGCCGCGAGATGGCGGACCATCCCCGCTGGCGCCGCGATCTGACGCGGGCGGAGATCGCGGAGATCGACCACGCCTTGGGCGCGGTGCAGGGGCTCCCCTGGCGAGAGGTCACCGCAGACAGCTTTCCCTTGCCGGGCATGAAGCATCGCTTCGCCGAGATCGCCCAGGAGCTCGAGGAAGGCTCGGGCATGGTCAAGCTGCGGGGCCTGCCCGTCGAGCGCTATACGCCGGAGGAGCTGCGCCGGATCTGGTTCGGAATCGGCTGCCATCTGGGCCGGCCGGTCTTCCAGAATCGCCGCGGCGAGCTCATGCGCGAGATCCGCGACGAAGGCAGCGAGGCGGGCCAGCGCTATGGCCAGGTGACGACCGGGGCGGGCCAGCGACAGGGACAGGCCTTCCTCTCCTCCTATGCCCGCACCCTGACCAACGGGGCCTTGCGCTTCCATACCGACCGCACCGATGTCGTGGGGCTGCTCTGCGTCCAGCAGGCCAGGGCCGGCGGGGTCAGCCGGCTCGTCAGCTCCGTCGCCATCCACAACGAGATGCTGCGCCGCCGGCCCGATCTGCTGGATCTTCTCTTTGAGGATTTCCACCGCAGCCGCTTCGGCGAGGAGGCGGCCAGCCCCGGCGTCACCTATGCGCTGCCGGTCTTCGGCCTTCGCGCCGGAAAATTCACCAGCCATTTCTCCCTCACCTATATCGAGGCGGCGGAAATGGCCGGGACCGTGCCGAAGCTGAGTGCGGCCCAGCGCGAGGCTCTCGATTTGCTGCTGGCGCTGGCCGAGGCGCTCTCCTTCGACATGACCCTGGAGCCCGGGGACATGCAGTTCCTCAATAACCATGTCGTCTACCACGCCCGCACGGCCTTCACCGATGGTGCGGGCGAGCGCGAGCACCGCCTGCTCTATCGCCTCTGGCTCTCCATGCCCAACAGCCGGCCGCTGCCCGAGGGGCATGAGGTGCTCTGGGGCACGACCGCCGCCGGGGCGCTGCGCGGCGGGATCGGGCAGGTGGAGTTGTGATCTCGCTTCCCAGCTTCTCCCTGGCCGGACAGGTCGCGGTGGTGACCGGCGCCTCGCGCGGCATCGGCCAGGCGATCGCGATCGGCCTGGCCGAGGCGGGTGCGCAAGTCATCGCCGCCGGTCGCGATAAGGCCGCGCTCGCCGAGACGGTGGCGGATATCGAGGTCGCGGGCGGGGCGGGCGAGGCGAGATCCCTGGACGTCACCGATATCGCCGCCATCGATCGCTTCTTCGCCGGGCTCGCCAAGACTCATGGTGGGCTCGACATCCTGGTCAACAATGCCGGCATCGAGGATGTCCGTGCGTCTCTGGAGATGGACGAGGCGCTGTGGGACCGCATCCTCGATACCAACCTGAAGGGCGCCTTCTTCTGCGCCCGGGCCGCCGCGCTGCGGATGCAGGCGAACGGGCCTGAGCGAGGCGGCAGCATCCTCAATCTCTGCTCCCTCACCTCGGAGGTGGGCGTGCCGACCGCCGTGCCCTATGGCGCCTCCAAGAGCGGCCTGCTGGGCATGACCCGCGCGCTCGCCACGGAATGGGCGGCGCTCGGCATTCGCGTCAACGGCATCGGCCCCGGCTATTTCCGCACCTCGCTGACCGAGGTCTTCTATCGCGACGAGGCCTGGCAGACGGCCATGCGGGACAAGATTCCGCTCAGGCGTTTCGGCCGGATGGAGGATCTGATGGGGGCCGCGGTCTTCCTCTGCTCCCCCGCCGCCGCCTATGTCACCGGGCAAGTGCTCTATATCGACGGCGGCTATCTCGCCTCGATCTAGGAGTCACGCCGCCTGGGCCTTCATCGTCTCCTCGCGGATGGTGCGGATCACCTCGCGCTGGAGATCGATGAACTCCCGGGTCGAGAACATGTCCTGATGGCGGGGGCGGGCGAGGCCGACGTGATAGGCGGTCTTGATCCGGCCCGGCGCGATGCTCATCACCACGATGCGGTCCGACATATAGACCGCCTCCTCCACATCATGGGTGACGAAAAGCACCGTCAGCCGGTGCTCCTCCCAGATCCGGGTCAGGAGCTCCTGCATCTGATGGCGGGTCAAGGCATCGAGGGCGCCGAAGGGCTCGTCCATCAGCAGCATCTTCGGACGATAGGACAAGGCGCGAGCGATGGCGACGCGCTGCTGCATCCCGCCGGAGAGCTGGCTCGGATAGGCATCGCCGAATTTACCCAGCTTCACCAGCTCCAGATGCTCGGCCGCGACCTCCCGGCATTGGGCACGCTTCATCCCCGCGGCCTTGAGGGCGAATTCGACGTTCTGGCGAGCCGTCAGCCAGGGCAGCAAGGTATAGCTCTGGAAGACGACCCCGCGGTCCAGCCCCGGCCCCGTCACCGGCGCCCCGTCCACCAGGAGCTCGCCATGGTCGAAATCCTGCAGCCCGGCGACGATGGAAAGCAGCGTGCTCTTGCCGCAGCCGGAGGTGCCGACCAGGGAGACGAACTCGTTCTCGGCCAGGGTCAGATCGATGTCGTGGAGGGCCTCCACCTGGCGCGCACCCTCGCCGAAGGTCTTGCCGAGTCCCCGCAGCTCGAGCTTGGGCGTCATGTCCCGTGCCTGAGGTTGTAGCGGAACAGCAGGCGCTCCCCCGCCTTCATGAGCTGATCGGTGATGAGGCCGAGCACGCCCAGGAACAGGATGTAGCCGATGATGGTGTCGGTCTGGAAATAGCGCTGGGAGACGGTGATGCGATAGCCGAGGCCCGAGGTGGCCGCCACCAGCTCCGCCACCACCACCCAGGTCCAGGCCCAGCCGAGGCTGATGCGCAGCGTGTCCCAGATCCCGGGAAAGGCCGAGGGCACCACGATCTTCATCAGGATCTTGAGGTCGCTGAGCCCCAGGGT
>DATHQQ010000218.1:0-4818 GCA_035482595.1 Verrucomicrobiia bacterium | reverse complement strand
CGAGCGGCTCCGGCCCCAGGCCCTTCAACAGCTTGTGCTTTGAGAGCTTTGCCTCCGTCGTCAGATCCATGAATCCGAAGCGCCGCGCATCGTTGAAGCGCAGCGTCACATCGCCCTCGGCGTAGAAGACGACATGGTCGTGGATCTCCAGCTCCGGCTCGCCCGTGCCCAGGAGCATCCGGCCGGTCATGCCCAGATGGCAGATCAGCACCTGGCCGTCGTCGAGATGGACCAGGATGTATTTCGCCCGGCGATCGATGCGCTCGATCCGCCGCCCCGTGAGGCGCTTGGCGAAGCGGGCGGGCAGGGGAAAGCGCAGGTCCGGGCGGCGCTGCAGCACCCGGACCAGCCGCCGCCCCTGCAATCGGGCGGCGAGCCCGCGGCAGACGGTCTCGACTTCAGGCAGTTCCGGCATGGCGCGAACCTAGCCTGCCGCCGCGCGCCGCGCCATCTCTGCGGAAAAGGCGCGGCTTCATGGCCGTCTATTGCCTATTGTTTCCAATTGTAACCTGCGATTGAGCGTGATGTATTCGCCCCGAGCCACCAACCGGCGAATCACGGCGACAAGCGAGAGTTCATGGCCCCAAACGCCTCCGGCCCTGCGACGGCCGCGCCCGCCTCGGCGGTGCGCGAGCGTGGGCAGTTCGCCTTGGCGGCACCGGCCGTGGCGCCGGCGACGGCGGGCGAGAAGCGTCTGCTCGCGATCTGGGAGCAGGTGCTCGAGATCCGGGGCCTCGGTGTCGAGGACGATTATTTCGAGCTCGGCGGCGATTCCCTGGTGGGGCTCATCCTGTTCGGCGAGGTCGAGAGCGCCTTCGGCGTGGCGCTGCCCGTCTCTATGTTGCTCGATTGTCCGACCGTGCGTCTTCTGGCCCAGCGCTTGGAGGAGGAGCAGGCGCCGGTCGTCCCGAAGCCGGTCGCCACGGCGCCCGTTGCTTCCATCCAGGGGCCGGCGCCGGTGGTCCAGCGCCCCGAGGCGGTCCAGCGTCCCCTCATCGCCATCCGGCCGGAGGGGAGCCTGCCGCCGCTGTTCTTCACCCATACGATCCTGGGTGATGTGGTCTTCGTCCGACAATTCCTGCCCTATCTGCCGCCGGAGCAGCCGCTCTATGCGATCCAGGCGCGCGGGCTCGAGGGCGACGACCCGCCCCATACGGATTTCGAGGAGATGGCGAGCGATTTCGTGAAGCTGATCCGCCGGGTGCAGCCGGCCGGGCCCTATTTCCTGGCGGGACTCTGCGACGGATCGCTGACCGCGGTGGAGATGGCGCGGATCCTGCGGGCGGCTGGGGAGGAGGTGGCCTTCGTCGGCCTCATCGATCCCCGGGCCAATCCGGTCGAGGTGCCTTGGCTCTACTGGAAGAATCCCGAGGCGCCCGCCACGCGCCTCTGGCGCTGGGTCGTGCGCCGCGGCCTTCATCTGCGCCGCCGGCTGGGCCCGCTCATCGGCCTGCATCCCCCGAAGGAGACCGTCGAGCGGCCGGTCCAAAGCGCGGAGATGCAGCGCCGGCATCTGGCGATCCGCATCGGCATGACCAGGGCGCTCACGAGCTATCGGCCGCGGCCCTATGGCGGGGCAATCACGGTCTTCGCCTCGACGGACCGCATCGGCCGCCTCCAGGACGTCAAGCGCGGCTGGGGCGCGCTGGCGAGGCAATGGACGCTCCATCCCATCGCCGCCGCCCATGTGGATATCTTCGCCGCCGGGCTGCCGAAGCTTGGCACCCGTTTCGGCCAGTCGATCAACGAGGCCCTGGGTTAACCTTCGCTGACGATCGCCAGCTTTCCGCCCAGCAGCGCGCTGCGGCAGGCGGCACGCTGGATCTTGCCGCTGGTGGTCTTGGCGATGGCGCCCGGCGCCAGCAGCGCCATCCGCCCGATGGTGAGGCTATGGTCCATGGCCACGGCCTTGCGGATCGCGCGGATGATCGCGGCATGGTCGGGGGCCTCGGCGCTCCGCGTGGGAGCCACCTCCGCCAGCACCGCCAAAGTCGTGCCTTCGTCGTCGTCGATGGTGAAAGCCGCGACACAGCCTGCCCGGATCGCCGGATGGCTCTGCTCGATGGACCATTCGATCTCCTCGGGATGGTGGTTGCCGCCATTGGCGATGATCAGGTCCTTCTTCCGCCCGACGATGTAAACCTGCCCGTCTTCGAGGAATCCCAGATCGCCGGTGCGGAGGTAAGGGCCTTCGCCGCTATCGGCGATATGGGCCTGGAAGAATTCCTGGGTGAGCTCGGCGCGGTTCCAATAGCCCCGGCCCAGCGCCCCATGGGCAACCCAGATCTCGCCGATCTCCCGCGGCGGCCGGGGCCGGCGGGTCTCCGGATCGAGGATGCGGAGGGTGGCGCCCCTGACCGGATTGCCGCAGCTCGGGATATGCCGGACGCCCGCCTCACCTTCCGCGGCGATCTCCACCCGGTCCTGCTCCAGGGCCGAGGCCTTGAGAGTGAGCACCGCCGGGGGCGCCTCGGCGGCCGGCTTGGGGCCGGAGACGAGCAGGGTCGCCTCGGCCAAGCCATAGGAGGGATAGAAGCTCGCCCTGCGGAAGCCGCAGACATAAAATTTTGCGGCGAATTCCTCCAGGGTCTTGGCCCGCACCGGTTCGGCACCATTGCCGGCGAAGCGCCAGGCGCTGAGGTCGAGCTCGCCGAGCTGGGCCTCGGGAATCCGGCGCAGGCAGTGGTCATAGGCGAAATTCGGCCCGGCGCTGTGGGTGGCCGCATATTTCGTCATGGCGGCGAGCCAGCGATAGGGCCGCTGGATGAAGCTGGCCGAAGACATGACGATGCAGGGGATGCCGGCATGGATCGGATGAAGCAGCCCCTGGACCAGACCGTAGTCGTGGTAGTGGGGCATCCAGCAGACGAAGCGGCTCTGCCGGTCATAGCCATAGGCCTGGCTGATGATCTCCATCATCCGGACCAGCTCGCGCTGGCCGACGACCACACCCTTGGGGCTGGCGGTCGAGCCGGAGCTGTATTGCAGATAGGCGATCTCGTCCAAGCTTTCCTGGCGCGGGCGCCAGGCCGCCCCGGTGCCGGGCAGGATCGCCGTGGTGTCAAGCTGGGCCGTGCGGCAGAGATCGGGTGCCTGGGCCTCGAGCGCCCCGATGCTGCCCAGGAGTTCGCCCGTCGACAGCAGGATGGAGGGCCGGGCATCATTGAAGGTCGCCAGGAGCTGGGCCAGGGTCCGGCCGCGATGGCCCAGCGTATCCGCCGGCGCCGCGACGGGCAGGATCCCGGCGTAGAGGCAGCCCATGAAGGCGGTGATGAAGTCGAGCCCTGCCCGGTAGAGCAGGAGGGCGCGCTCGCCCGGGGCGCGTCCGGCCAGCGATGCTGCCACATCCCGCGCCGCGGCGTCGAATTCCCGCCAGGTCAGGCTGGCGGCCTCGGCCTCGCCGTCCTTCAGATGCAGGAAGGCCTGGCCCTCGGGCTCAGTGCCGGCGCGCGCCTGCAAGCGCTGCGCCAGGGTTTGGAGGCCAGCGACGTCAGTCTCGGTCACTCGGAGGAATCTCCCTTGTGTCCCTATGTGAAAATTCAAGGTATCGAATCTCGGTGGGAGCGGGACACAAATTGTTGAATCGAGTGGCCTGCTTATCCCAGAAATTCGCAGATGCAAATTTCTGGGGCAGGACACTGGTGGATTGCGGCCGAATTCTAGTTCAGTGCCTTGCACGGCGCCAAGTAGCGTGTTCCCAGGCGCCGCGCTATGTTCCCGCCATGGAGCGTGATCCCACACTGGAAAGCGATAAGGCCTGGTTCGGGGACCGCCGCGTCGAGGCATCGGAGAAGCCGCATCTGGTCCGCGGCGTTTTCGAGCGCGTTGCCGGGCGCTACGACCTCATGAACGACCTGATGTCCGGGGGCATTCACCGGCTCTGGAAGGGGGCCATGATCGACTGGCTGGCGCCCCGGCCGGGCCAGCTCCTGCTCGATGTCGCCGGCGGGACAGGCGATATCGCCCAGCGGTTTCTGGCAAAGGCGGGGGCGGGCGCCCGGGTCGTCGTCTGCGATTTGACCCCCGCCATGCTGGCGGTGGGCCGCGACCGGGCCATCGACCGGGGAATCATTGCCGGGATCGACTGGGTGGCGGGGGATGCCCAGGCCCTGCCCTTGGCTGATCGCAGCGTCGATGCCTATACCATCGCCTTCGGCCTGCGCAATGTCGCCGAGATCGACAAGGCCCTGGCCGAGGCGCGACGCGTGCTGCGGCCCGGCGGGCGCTTCCTCTGCCTGGAGTTCAGCCAGGTGGTCCTGCCCCAGCTCAAGCAGCTCTACGATCTCTATTCCTTCCGCGTGCTCCCCTGGATGGGACGGCTGGTGGCGGGCGACCGCGGCGCCTATGTCTATCTGGTGGAGAGCATCCGGCGCTTCCCGGCCCAGCAGGAGCTGGCGTCGCGCATGGCGGCCGCGGGGCTGGAGCGGACGAGCTATCGCAATCTCTCCGGCGGCATCGCGGCCCTCCATTCCGCCTGGCGCATCTGAGGCCGTTTGTTCCGCGCCTGCCGCAACATCGCCCGGCTCACCACCGTCGCGCGGACCCTGGCCCGCCACGGCGCCCTGGCGCCGTTCCTGCAGCAGATCGAGGGCGCCGGGCTGGCACCCGCCATCCTGTTGCTGGCGCGGCTCTTTTCCCGCGAGAAGGAGACCGGTCGGCCGGGCGAGCGCCTGGCCCGCGCCCTGATCGATCTCGGTCCCGTCTTCATCAAGCTCGGCCAGCTCCTCGCCACCCGCTCCGACATATTGGGCGAGGAGGTGACGCAGGACCTGGTCCGGCTCCAGGACCGCCTGCCGCCTTTTCCCGGCGAGGCGGCCG
>DATHQQ010000217.1:0-4333 GCA_035482595.1 Verrucomicrobiia bacterium | reverse complement strand
GCTCATGGGCGCCTTCATCTCGACCCTGAACACCCGCGTCACCACCTTCGGGCTCGCCGACATCAGGGGCGGGCTGAGCCTCGGCTTCGACGAGGGCTCCTGGGTGAACACGGCCTTTTCCGCCAGCCAGATGATTGTCGCCCCAAGCGCGGCTTGGCTCAGCATGGTGATCGGTGTCCGGCGCTTCGTGCTCTGGGCCTGCGCCGTGTTCACGCTGGCCTCGCTGCTGCTTCCCCTCACCACCGACTACGACATGATCATCGCCTTGCAGATCGCCCGCGGGCTCTCCGTCGGTACCTTCATTCCCGCCGCCCTGGGTTTCATCCTGCGCAGCCTGCCGCCGCGCTGGTGGATCTGGGGCATCGCCGCCTATGCCTTCCGCTTCACCTTCTCCCAGAATGTCGCCGCTTCGCTCGAGGCCTTTTATTCCGAGACCGGCCATTGGGAATGGATCTTCTGGCAGAATGTCGTGCTGACGCCTCTCATGGCCGTGATCGTCATGTACGGCGCGCCCCGCGAGGGCACCAATCGTGACCTGCTGCGCCGCACCGATTGGGGCGCCATCATCTTCGCTGGGCTGGGCTTCGGGCTCATCTATGCCGGCATCGATCAGGGTAACCGCCTCGACTGGCTGAATTCCGGGGTCGTGAACGGCTGCCTGGCCGGGGGATTCCTGCTGGTCATCGCCTTCATCGTCAACGAGAGTATCGTCAAATATCCCTTGATCCATCTGCCGGTGCTGGGCCAGGTCAACGTCGCCATCCCCGCGATGCTGATAGGTATCTACGGCTTCGGGTCGCAGGCGACGGCCTATGTCCTGCCGGACTATCTGACGCGCATCCAGGGTCTGCGGGCGCTGCAGATCGGCGATGTGCTGAACTGGATCGCGCTGCCGCAATTTCTGATCATCCCGCTGGTCGTCATCGCGCTCCGCCGGATCGATGCGCGTCTTCTCCTCACCATCGGCTTCGCCTTGATCGCGATCGGGAGCTGGATGGATACCGGCCTGACCCATGACTGGGTGGGCGGGGACTTCCTTCCCTCCCAGATCGTCGAGGCGGTGGGCCTCGCCATCGGCATCACCTCACTCGTCACCTTCGCGGTCTCGAACATCACGCCGCCCCAGGCCGCCGCTATCGCGGCGACGATCCAGATCGCGCGGTTGCTCGGCATCGAGCTGGGCACGGCCTTCATCCAGACCTTCGTGCGGATCCGCGAGCAGGTCTATTCGAACTGGATCGGGCAGCATGTCAGCTCCGGCTCGGATGTGGTGGAGCGCATCGTCACCGCGGTCTCGAATATCTTCAGTCAGCGCGCCAACAACATGGGCCTCGAGACCAGCCAGGGGATCGCGGAGGCCGGCCGATTCATCCAGCGAGAGGCCTATGTGCTCGCCTATATCGACGGCTTCTGGATCGTCGCTTGGGTGCTGGCGCTGGCCCCGTTTCTGGTGTTGCTGTTGCGCCGCCCGCCGCCCAATTATATGACGCCGCCGCGCATCGACCTTCCCCAGGCGAGAAGGTGAGCGCAGGCAGTGCATCGGGCGGGAAGAAGCGCGGGCGGCGCACATCCACTGGAGGCGTGGCGGTCTTATATGGGCCGTCCCCGTCACGATGCCGTCATGAAATCACGGACTTCATACACGGATTGCAGCATCAACTCGAGACAAAGGGACCACCGCGCCTTGCGTGTCGGCAAGGCGCGTGATTAGATATCCGGGCTTGGCTCGGTGGCTCGGCGTTTTCATTTTTTCATTGGCTGCTCGGGCTATCGTCGCAGGCGTCCAACGGCGTTTTGCGGCTCGCTCGCCTGTTCTTCTTGATTGCCTCGGATCGGCGAATCCACGGAGCGCGCACAGGGCAAGGGGGACCATGTTTTTCGGTCGCTCGTCAAAATTCGGCGCGTGCGCGAATAGCGCGGTTGCGACGAGCGCAGGACGGCTCCCCCGGATGATTCTGCTGATGATCTGCCTCACGCTCTGGCCGGCTGGCCTGCGCCAGGCGCTGGCGGCGGATCATCCGCCCGACACGATGGAGGCTCGCCTGCTTGCCTGTGCGGCCTGTCACGGGCGGCAAGGCCAGGGGACGGACAACGACTATTTCCCGCGCTTGTCCGGCAAGCCGGCAGGCTATCTGATGAACCAGCTGGTGGCATTCCGGGATGGGCGTCGCCGCTACCCGCCGATGAACTATCTGCTCGAATATATGCCCGATGCCTATCTTCGGCAGATGGCGGAATATTTTGCCGCCTTGCACCCGCCGCTGGTGCCGCAAACGGTTCCCGACGCCAGCCCGGCCCTGCTGGCGCGGGGGCACTTGCTGGTAACGGACGGAGATGCGGCGCATGGCGTTCCGCCCTGCTCCCATTGTCACGGATCCGCTCTGACCGGCATGGAGCCTGCGATCCCCGGGCTGGTAGGGCTGCATGCCAGCTATATCAGCTCCCAGCTCGGCGCCTTCCGTTACGGTACCCGCACGGCCGCAGAACCTGACTGCATGCAATTCGTTGCCGCCAGCCTCACGGAAAACGATGTCAGCGCCGTCGCCGCCTATCTCGCCTCGCTGCCGATTCCAGCCGATCCATCGCCCGTGGCGCATGGCACGCTGCAGATGCCGCTTGCCTGCGGCAGCGAACCGAATTGAGAGGGGAGGGGGCCGTGCCGATCCGCCGGACGTTGTCGCTCCCATTTCTTCTCGCCTGTGGTTTTCTTGCCGGCTTGTTTCTTGCCTCGGGGGCGGCGCGTGCCGATGACAAGGCGCTGATCGCCCAAGGCGAGTATCTTGCGCGGGCAGGGGATTGCATCGCTTGCCACACAAACCCCGGCAGCGCGCTGTTCGCCGGGGGGCGAGCGATGCCGACGCCCTTCGGGACGATCTACTCCTCCAACATCACGCCGGATACGCAGACTGGAATCGGCGCATGGAGTGCCGATGATTTCTACGGGACCATGCATACCGGCCGCTTCCCCGATGGTGGCCTCATCTATCCCGCAATGCCGTTCGGCTCCTACACCAAGGTCACCCGTGCGGACAGCGACGCCATCTTCGCCTATCTGCGGTCCGTTCCGCCGGTGCATCAGCCTAACCGGCCCCATGATCTGAGCTTTCCCTACAACAATCGCTCCCTGATCCTGGGATGGCGAACCCTGTTCTTCGACGAAGGCGAATATGTCCCGGACCCGTCCAAATCGGCCGAGTGGAATCGGGGCGCCTATCTCGTCCAAGGGCTGGGCCATTGCGCCATGTGCCACTCGCCGATCAACGCGCTCGGCGGCAATTCCCAATCGAAGGCCTTCGAGGGTGGGCTGATTCCGATGCAGAACTGGTACGCACCCTCCCTGACCTCGAACAAGGAAGCGGGCCTGGGGGAGTGGAGCCTCGACGAGATCGTCGAGCTGCTGCGAACCGGCATCTCGCACCGTGGCGCGGTCTATGGGCCCATGGCGGAGGTCACCTTCGACAGCCTGCAATATCTGAACGATGCCGATGTCCGCGCCATGGCGATTTTTCTCAAGAGCCTCGCCCAGGGCAGTCCTCTCGAGACCGAGAGCGCCGCGATGCCCGCCGCCGAGAGCAGCCTGCTGCTGCATTTCGGCGAGACCGTCTATGAGGCGCATTGCGTGAGCTGCCACGGGGCGGATGGCCGCGGCATGCCTCCGGAATACCCGCCGCTGGCGGCCAACCCGTCGATCCAGATGCAATCGGCCGTGAACCCGATCCGTATGGTGCTGAACGGGGGCTTTCCGCCCGGCACGGCCGGCAATCCCATGCCCTATGGCATGCCGCCCTTCGCGCAGAGCCTCTCCGACGACGAGGTCGCCGCCGTGGTGACCTATATCCGCGCCGCCTGGGGCAACCGGGGTGCTGCGGTCTCCTCGCGCGAGGCCAATCAGCTGCGCACGGCGCCGGTGGAGTGAGGCGGCCATGATGAACACCGATCCCGTCAGGGTGGATGCCGACGGCACAAAGCCGCCGGATGCGGCCTTGAACGGAATTCTGCGCGCCGGTCCCAAGGGCGCGATCGTGCTGGCCGGGATCGCGACGGTCGCCGTCATGCTGATGTGGTTTGCGTTCTATCTCCTGGTCTTCGTGCCGCGCGCGGGCGCGCCATGACCCATGTCTCTCCAACTTCCCCGGAGGGCGGCGCCGACAACATCGAGCGGGTCGAGCGCCGCTGGGCCGCATTCGCCATCGTCCTCGTTGTCCTCCTCGTGGTCATCGCCGTCTTTTCGGGGCTGCACCAGGCCTCGATGCCGCAGAGCCGGGTCGAGACCGTCGACCCGCGCAGCCTGCATCTCGGCGGGGAGTTCATCGAGAGCAATCTCGGCAGCGCG
>DATHQQ010000216.1:0-4438 GCA_035482595.1 Verrucomicrobiia bacterium | reverse complement strand
GGCGCACCGAGACCTTCCGCGAGCTCCTGGTCGCCTTCGCCGATCCGGAGGTGATCGGACTCTCGGCCATTGCCGGGCTGCTCGAGCCGGTCTCGCGCCGCGAGCCCGGTGGGCTTCTCGTCTCCATGTGTCCGCCTGAGGAGGCGCCGCTGGTGCTCCATGCGCCCATCGCTCCGGGCTATATGCGCGACATCGGCATTCTGGGATGGCGCCGGCTGCAGGCGGGCAAGCCGCACCGTCCTTCGATCGCGGCGGGCTCGATCGCGCTCGACGGCGAGCGCGAGCTTTCCTTTTCCGAGCGCGACCGGGTCGTGATCAATCTGGAGGAGGGGGCCCTCACCACCATCGATGTCGGCGCCTGCATGCATTACGCGGCGCGCCACGCCCTCATGCATTCGAGCCGCGTCGCGGCGCTGACCCGCGCGGCATCCTGATCAGAAGGAGGACACCATGAGCAATAATCCGTTTCCCTTGGACAAGGCCGGTCTGCTGCAGGCCTATCGCACCATGCGCACGATCCGCGAATTCGAGGAACGGCTGCATGTCGAGTTCTCGCGCGGGGATATTCCGGGCTTCGTCCATCTCTATGCCGGGGAGGAGGCTGCGGCCACCGGCATCATGATGCATCTGAACGAGCGCGACCGCATCGCCTCCACCCATCGCGGCCATGGCCATTGCATCGCCAAGGGCGTCGATGTGGGCGAGATGATGGCCGAGATCTACGGCCGTGCCACGGGTGCCTGCCGCGGCAAGGGCGGCTCCATGCATATCGCCGATCTCTCCAAGGGCATGATGGGCGCCAATGGCATCTTGGGCGCCGGGGCGCCGCTTGCCTGTGGCGCCGCGCTTGCCGCCAAGTTCCGCGGCGACCAGGGGGTGGGCATCAGCTTCGTCGGTGACGGCGCCTCCAACCAGGGCATGTTCCTGGAGAGCCTCAATCTCGCCGCCGTCTGGAATCTTCCGGTGGTCTTCGTGGTGGAGAACAACGGCTATGCCGAATCCACCGCCCGCGACTGGGCCGTGGCGGTGGACAGCTATGTCGACCGCGCCGCGGGCTTCGGCCTGCCGGGGGTGACGGTCGACGGCACGGATTTCTTCGCCGTCTACGAAACGGCGGGCGAGGTCATCAAGCGGGCCCGCGAAGGCGGTGGACCCTCGCTGCTGGAATGCAAGATGATCCGCTTCTTCGGTCATTTCGAGGGCGATGCACAGACCTACCGCGGCAAGGGCGAGGTCGACGATATCCGCCTCAACCACGACTGCATCAAGATCCTGACCGGCCGGCTGCTGGATGCGGGCGTGGTCCAGAAGGCGGAGCTCGAGGCCATCGACCGCGCGGTGGGCGAGAAGATCGAGGAAGCGGTGCAAAGCGCCAAGGCGGCGCCGCTGCCGTTGCCGAAGGAGCTCATGACCGACGTCTACGTTGCCTATTGAGGGGGAGAAAAGCCATGGCGCGCAAGATCAGCATGAAGCAGGCCCTGAACGAGGCCCTCGACCAGGAGATGGCCAGGGATCCCCGGGTGATCGTGATGGGCGAGGATATCGTCGGCGGCATGGGGGCGGCCGGGGAGCAGGATGCCTGGGGCGGGGTGCTCGGCGTCACCAAGGGCCTCTACGGCAAATATGGCGACCGGCTGATGGATACGCCGCTCTCCGAATCCGCCTATATCGGGGCGGCCATCGGGGCGGCGGCCTGCGGCATGCGGCCGGTGGCGGAGCTGATGTTCATCGATTTCATGGGCGTCTGCTTCGACGAGATCTTCAACCAGGCCGCCAAGTTCAAATACATGTTCGGCGGCAAGGCGACGACGCCGGTGGTGATCCGCGCCATGGTGGGTGCCGGCTTCCGCGCCGCCGCCCAGCATTCTCAGATGCTGACGCCGCTCTTCACCCATATCCCGGGGCTGAAGGTGGTCTGCCCCTCCAATGCCTATGACGCCAAGGGGCTGCTGATCCAATCGATCCGCGACAACGACCCCGTGATCTTCTGCGAGCACAAGAATCTCTACGGCCATGAATCCGATGTGCCGGCGGAGTCCTATGTCATTCCCTTCGGCGAGGCGAACATCCTGCGCGACGGCAAGGATGCGACCATCGTGACCTATGGCCAGATGGTCCATCGCGCCATGACCGCGGCCGAGACTCTCGCCAAGAAGGGCATCGAATGCGAGGTGATCGACCTGCGCACCCTCTCGCCCATCGACATGGATACGGTGATCGACAGCGTCGAGAATACCGGGCGGCTGGTCTGCGTCGACGAGGCCAATCCCCGCTGCTCCATCGCCAGCGACATCGCCGCCAAGGTGGGACAGGAGGCCTTCAAATCCCTGAAGGCCGGCATCCAGATGGTGACCGCGCCCCATACCCCGGTGCCCTTCTCGCCGGCGCTGGAAGATCTCTACGTCCCGACCGCGGCCCATATCGCCGCCGCCGTCGAGAAGACCATGGCGCATTAGAAGGCGCAGAAACGCCCCACGCGTCATTCCCGCGAAAGCGGGAATCCAGGGCAACCGGCGAGATCCATGGCCCTGGATCCCCTCTTTTGCGGGGATGACGGCGGGGAGGGTTCGCGCTCCGCAGATTCGGAAATCAGAACAGATCGAGGAGCAGCATGTCCGACAATCGCATCAAGCCCATCGTGATGCCGAAATGGGGTCTCTCCATGAAGGAGGGAAAGGTCACGGGGTGGCTGGCGGAAGAGGGGACGCGGATCGACGTCGGCAAGGAGATCCTGGAGGTCGAGACCGACAAGATCGCCGGCGTGGTCGAGGCGGCCGATTCCGGCGTGCTGCGCCGGCGCGTCGGCGCGCCCGATACGGTCTATCCGGTGAAGGCCTTGCTCGGCGTTGTGGCGGACGAGAGCGTCAGCGATGCCGAGATCGATGCCTATGTCGCCGGCTATGTGACGCCGGCGGTCGAGGAAGGCGAGGAGGAGGCGGGACCTGCCCATGAGTTCCTCGAACTTCCGGAGGGCCGCATCCGCTATGCCCGGCGGGGCAGCGGGCCGCAGAACGTCATCCTGATCCATGGCTTCGGCGGCGATATCGACAATTGGCTGTTCAACATCGACGCGCTCGCAGAGGGTGCGACGGTCTATGCCCTGGACCTGCCGGGCCATGGCCAATCCTCGAAGACTCTCGCCGATCCGACCCCGGCAGGACTTGCCAAGACCCTGCTCGCCTTCATCGATGCGCTCGCGATCGAGCAGCCCCATCTCGTCGGCCATTCCCTGGGCGGCGCCATCGCCATCGAGGCCGGGCGCCAGGGCGCGGGCAAGGTGCGGTCTCTCACCCTCATCGCGCCGGCCGGCCTCGGTCCCGAGATCAATGCCGATTACATACAGGGCTTCGTCGGCGCCGCCTCGCGGCGAGATCTGAAGCCGGTGGTGGAGAATCTCTTCGCCGATCCCGGCAAGGTCACCCGCCAGCTCGTCGAGGATCTGCTGAAGTACAAACGTCTCGACGGCGTCGATGCGGCGCTGGGCGCGCTCGCGGCGGGCAGTTTCAAGGACGGGCGGCAGCAGGCCTTGCTGGCCGATGCGCTGGGGAAGCTGGGCGTCCCGGTCCTCGTCGTCTGGGGCAAGGAGGACAAGATCATCCCCGCCGCCCATGCCGGAAATGCCAAAGGCGCCAAGGTCGAGGTGATCGAGGGTGCCGGCCATATGGTCCAGATGGAGGCCGCGGCCAAGGTGAACGCGCTGCTGAAGGAGCATCTGGCGAAGGCGTGAGGATGGGTCGCGGCCGCCCTTCTTCTCGCTATCCAGGACCTGTCCCACAGCTGTCCGGTTGCGGTCGGCCAATCTCGCTCTCTCTTCCGTCATGGTCGGCGAAGGCCGACCATCCACGAGTTTGCAAACCACAAGCGCACATCTGCATCTCAGCAGTGGGCTTGTCCCCGGGTATCCACGACTTGGCGGTGTGAGGGATTCCTATGATGGTGGTGCTTTGCCGCGGTGTCGGACTGGGGCAGGCAAACTCGTGGATGGTCGGCCTTCGCCGACCATGACGACATAGGGAGTAGGGCTGGCCGGCCGTAATTGGACAGTCGTGGGGCAAACTCTGGCAGGACGGGAGAGAGCCGTTCTACCGGGAAACAACCCCCCTCCAATTGACGCCGCAGGGCATTTGACTATCATCCGGCCGCTTTCCCACCGGCATCCAAGGATCCCACCGTCATGAGGCGGAGAAGTTGACCGCAGGCGATCTCCGCCGCTCCTTCGCGCGCCTCTATGACGCTGCCTGGGCAAGGCCCGCCGCGCCGAGGCTCGGGCGCGAGGGATTCCTGGTGCTGCTCCTGGTGATCGCCGTCTGGGCCGCGGCGTCCCTGCCCAATCTCTCGACGCGTTCCTTCATCTATGAGGAGGGCCGCAACGCGGCGATGGCGAAGGATATCGTCCAGCGCGGCCATTGGCTCAAGCCGGAGATCTATGGCGAGCGCT
>DATHQQ010000215.1:0-4086 GCA_035482595.1 Verrucomicrobiia bacterium | reverse complement strand
TCGGCGATGGCCTCGCCGCGCTCGGCGGCGGCGGCGATGATCTTGTCCTCGACATCGGTGATGTTGCGGACATAGGTGACATGGTCCGCGCCATAGTGCCGGCGCAGCAGTCGGTAGAGGGTATCGAAGACCACGACCGGCCGGGCATTGCCGATATGGGCATAGTCATAGACCGTGGGGCCGCAGACATAGACCCGCACATTGGCGGCATCGATGGGCTGGAAAAGCTCCTTGCGGCGGGTGAGCGTGTTGTAGAGCTGGATGGACATGGCGGCACCGAGGACAAAGGATGGCAGAGGGAGAAGACCCGTCTCAGATCTCCCGACAACAGCTCCGCATCTCTTTGGCCATCCTCTATCTCCTCGGCCTCAGCCGGTTGCGCCCTGCAGCCGGGCGAGCGCCCGGGCGCGGCCCATGATCGGTAGCAGAAGCTTGAGCTCCGGTCCATCCCCGCGCGCCGTCAGCGCCAGGCGCAGGGGATGGAAGAGGCCCCGGCCGCTGCGGCCCGTCACCTGCTTGACGGCGACGGTCCAGCTTCCCCAGGTCTCCTCGTCCCAGGGCTCCTCGGGCAGCAGGAGCGCGGCCCCGGCGGCGAATTCGGGGCATTCGATCACCGGCGCCACCGGCTCCTCGCAGATCCCGCGCCAGATCTCGACGTCGGCCAGGCGCTGGATATTGCCGCGCACCGCGAGCCAGAGGCTCTCGCTCGTCCCCGGCGGCAGGCGGTCGGCCACATCGGCGAAGGAGAGCTGGCGCAGCAGCCGCGCGTTCAGATGGGAGAGCTCGGCCGGATCGAAGCGCGGCGAGCCGCCGCCGAAGCGCGCGAGGTCGAAATCGGCCGCCAGGGCCGCGAGGCTGGTCCGCAGCTCCGGCGCCCCGGCCCCGACGGTGGCGAGATAGCTCGCCAGAGTCAGAGGCTCGATCCCCTCGGCGCGAAGATCGGCCAAGGAGAGACTTCCGAGACGCTTGGAGAGCCCCGCGCCCGTCGCGTCCGTCAGCAGCGGCAGATGGCCGAAGCCCGGCGGCTCGGCGCCCAGCGCCCGGTAGAGCTCGATCTGGGCTCCCGTATTGGTCACATGATCCGCACCCCGGATCACATGGCTGATGGCGAAGCCGATATCGTCCACCACCGAGGTGAAGGTGTAGAGATAGCTGCCGTCGGCGCGGATCAGCACGGGATCGCTCTGGCTCGCCTCGTCGATATCCTGGGGTCCGCGCACCAGATCGGTCCAGGCGCTGCGCCCGCCGGAGAGCTTGAAGCGCCAATAGGGCCGCCGGCCTTCCGCTTCGAGCTTCGCCTTTTCCGCTTCCGACAGGGCGAGCGCGGCGCGATCATAAACCGGCGGCGCACCCCGCTGGAGCTGCAGCTTGCGCCTGAGGGAGAGCTCGTCGGGCGTCTCGTAGCAGGCATAGAGCCGCCCGCTCGCCTTCAGCCGCTCGGCGGCTTCGTGATAGCGACCTAGGCGATCGGACTGGCGCGCCAGCTCGTCCCAGGTGAGGCCCAGCCAGTGGAGATCCGCCTCGATGCCCTCGGCGAAGGCGGCGGTCGAGCGCTCGCGATCCGTGTCGTCGAAGCGCAGCAGGAACCAGCCGCCGGCGCGCTTGGCATAGAGCCAATTGGCCAAGGCGATATAGGCATTGCCGACATGGAGCCGGCCCGTCGGGCTCGGCGCGAAGCGGACGCGAGCGCCCATGTTAACTACGGAAGCCGTTGGTGATGGGATAGCGCCGGTCGCGGCCGAAGGCGCGCCGCGTGATCTTGACGCCGGGCGGGGCCTGGCGGCGCTTGTATTCGGCGAGGTCGAGCATGCGCCAGATCCGGCGGACTGTGGCCTCTTCATGGCCCTTCGCCACGATCTGCTCCACCGTCAGCTCGCCTTCCACCAACCCCTCCAGGATCGCATCCAGCTCGTCATAGGGCGGCAGGGAATCCTGGTCGGTCTGATTGGGCTTCAGCTCCGCCGTCGGCGCCTTGGTCAGGATGCGCTCCGGGATCACGACTCCCGCCGGCCCTGCCCCGCCGATGGCCAGATCCTCGTTGCGCCAGCGCGAGAGGGCATAGACCGTCGTCTTGTAGACGTCCTTCAGCACGGAATAGCCGCCGCACATATCGCCATAGAGCGTGGCGTAGCCCACCGACATCTCGGATTTATTGCCCGTGGAGAGCACCATATGTCCGAGCTTGTTGGAGAAGCCCATGAGCGCGACGCCGCGGGCACGGCTCTGGATGTTCTCCTCGGTCGTGTCGGGGGCGCGGCCGTCGAAGATCGGCGCGAGCATGCTCGTGAAGGCCTGCATGGCGGGCTCGATGGAGATCGTGTCGATGCGGATGCCCAGCGCGTGAGCGCAGGCGGCGGCGTCCTCCAGGCTGTCGCGGCTTGTATAGGGCGAGGGCAGCATGAGGGCCCGCACCCGTGCCGGCCCCAGCGCATCGACGGCGACGGCGGCGCTGATGGCGGAATCGATGCCGCCGGAGAGACCCAGCACCACGCCGGGAAAGCGGTTCTTCTCCACATAGTCCCGCAAGCCCAGCATCATGGCCTGATAGATTCCGGCGAGGCCGAAACGGGGTTCGACGATCTCGCCCTCGGCGCAATGCCAGCCGCGGTTGGAGCGCCGCCAGCGGGTGAGCGCCACCGCCTCCTGCCAGGCCGGGAGCTGGGCCCTCAAGGTTGCATCGGCGTCGAGGGCGAAGGAGGCGCCGTCGAAGACCAGCTCGTCCTGTCCGCCTATCTGGTTGACATAGATGATGGGCAGGTTCGATTCCACGGCGCGGGCGGCAGCGAGCTGGATGCGCTCGTCATACTTGGCATGCTCATAGGGGCTGCCGTTGGGCACCAGCAGGATCTCGGCGCCGGATTCGCTGAGGGTCTCGGTCACCTCCGGTGTCCACATATCCTCGCAGATCATCACGCCGAGGCGCACCTCGCGGAAATTCATCGGCCCCTGGGGCGGGGCGGGGGCGAAGACGCGCTTCTCGTCGAAGACGCCGTAGTTGGGCAGATCGACCTTGTAGCGCTGGGCCAGCACCGCGCCATCGGCCAGCAGCAGAGCGGCGTTGTAGAGCTTGCCGCCCTCGACCCAGGGCGAACCCACAAGCACAGCCGGGCCGCCGTCGGAGGTCTCCCGCGCCAGGGTCTCGATGGCGGCCCGGCAGGCCGTCTGGAAGGCGGGCTTCAGCACCAGATCCTCGGGCGGATAGCCGGAGAGGACCAGCTCGCCGAAGACCACGAGATCGGCCTTCAGCGCTGCCGCCTTGGCCCGGGCGCCGCGGATCTTGGCGAGATTGCCCGCGACGTCGCCCACGGTGGGGTTGATCTGGGCGAGGGCGATGGCGAGTTCCTGCGTCATGGCGGCCAACTTAGCGGAGGTCGCCCTGCTGTCAATTGCGGGCATGGCTGGGCTGACCTGGCTGGGCCGCGCGGCGGCCATGGCCGTGGCCGCGGCGCCTGGGACAGATAGAGCGGCGGCTAGAGCAGGAAATCGCTCACCATCTTCACATTGGCCGCCAGGATCACCGTCGCGACGATCCCCGCCAGAGCCGTCAGCCAGGCCGGGCTGGCAAGCGCGCCCATCTTGGCGCGGTTGCGGGTGATCAGGACCAAGGGGATGACCGCGAAGGGAAGCTGCAGGCTGAGTACGACCTGGCTCAGGATCAGAAGCTGGGCCAGCCCCTTCTCGCCGCTCATGGCGATGACCACGATGGCGGGAACAATGGCGATTCCCCGCGTCGTCAGCCGCCGCAGCCAGATGGGCATCCTGAGATCGAGGAAACCCTCCATCACCACCTGGCCCGCGAGCGTCGCGGTGACCGAGGAATTCTGGCCTGCCGCCAGCAGCGCCAGGGCGAAGACGACGCCCGCGATCGGCACGCCCAGCAGCGGGCCCAGCAAATGATGGGCATCCTGGATCTCCGCCACATCGGTGCGCCCCTGCTGATGGAAGGTGGCCGCCGCGATGATCAGGATCGCCGCATTGATGAAGAAGGCCGTCGCCAGCGCGAAGGTCGAATCGGCGACGGCAAAGCGCAGCGCCTCGCGTCGGCCGCGCGGCGTCCTCTCATAGCGCCGCGTCTGGACGATGGAG
>DATHQQ010000214.1:0-9453 GCA_035482595.1 Verrucomicrobiia bacterium | reverse complement strand
GCCGCCGAGCTGCTCGGCATCCACCAAAGTGACGGCCCGGCGGTAGTAGCGCGTCACGTCATGGCCGATGCCGATGGCGATGAGCTCGACGGAGGAGCGGGTTTCGATCCAGTCGATGACCTCGCGCAGATGGCGCTCCAGGTAATTGCCGGGATTGACCGAGAGGGTCGAATCATCCACCGGCGCGCCGTCGGAGATCACCATCAGGATGCGGCGCTGCTCGGTGCGGGCCATCAGCCGGTTATGGGCCCAGAGCAGGGCCTCGCCGTCGATGTTCTCCTTCAAGATGCCCTCGCGCAGCATCAGCCCCAGGCTCTTGCGGGCCCGCCGCCAAGGGGCGTCGGCTGATTTGTAGACGATATGGCGCAGGTCGTTGAGCCGTCCGGGATTGGCGGGCTTGCCGGCGGCGATCCAGCGCTCGCGCGACTGGCCGCCCTTCCACATCCGGGTGGTGAAGCCCAGCACCTCGACCTTGACGCCGCAGCGCTCCAGGGTGCGGGCCAGGATATCGGCGCTCATGGCGGCCACCGTGATCGGCCGACCGCGCATGGATCCGGAATTGTCGATCAGCAGGGTAACGACCGTGTCGCGGAACTCGGTATCGCGCTCGCGCTTGTAGGAGAGCGGCATCTCGGGATTGACCACGACCCGCGGCAGGCGGGCCGCATCGAGCATCCCCTCCTCGAGGTCGAATTCCCAGCTCCGGTTCTGCTTGGCCAACAGGCGGCGCTGCAGCCTGTTGGCCAGCCGGCCGACGACGGTCTGCAGATGCATCAGCTGCTGGTCGAGAAGCTGGCGCAGCCGGGCGAGCTCGTCGGGGTCGCAGAGATCGGCCGCCTCGACGGTCTCGTCGAACTCCTCGGTGAAGGGGCGATAGCTGGGCTCGTTCTGGCCGCGCTTGCGCGGGTCGGATTCCGGCGGCCGGCCCGGGCGGTTGGGGCTGTCCTCCCCACCTTCGCCCTTCATCTCCATATCGGTCTCGGCGGAATCCGTCTCGCCGGATTCCTCCTGGCCGCTCTCGCCCTCGCTGCCTTCCATCTCGGCGCTGTCGGCGGAATCCTTCTCCCCGCCCTCGCCCTTGGCCTCGTTCGGGTCGTCCTGCTTGGAATCGTTGTCGTCCTGATCCTCGCTGTCGTCGGCCTCCAGATCCTCCGCCCCGGGATCGAGGTCGAGATCGCTGATCAGCCGGCGCACCGCCTTGGCATAGGCGCGCTGGTCGTTCATCACGCCGGCGAGCCCGGCAAGATCGGCCCGGGCGGCATCGCCGATCTCCGGGCGCCAGAGCTCGACCAGGCGCTTGGCGCTGGCCGGCGGGGGGAGGCCGGTCATGGCCTCGCGGGCGAGCAGGCGGAGCGCCTCGCCGAGCGGGGCATGCTCGCGCTCGGTCAGCCGGTTGAACCCCCGCTGGCGGCAATGCTCGTCGAGGGAAGCGGTGAGATTGGCCGCCACGCCTTTCATCTGCAGGGCGCCGATCGCCTCCACCCGGGCGAGCTCGATGGCTTCGAACACCTCGCGCGCCGCCTCGTTCTTCGGCGTCTCGCGGGCATGGAGCTTGCTGTCGTGATGGCGGAGGCGCAGCGCGATCGAATCCGCCGCACCCCTTGTCTGGGCGACATCCTCCGGCGGCAGGTCGCGGGCGGGCAGGGGCAGGCGCGCCTCGCTGCCCGTGAAGCCCGGCTGGCCGGGGGCGAAATTGACGTTGAGCTCGACCTTATGGGCGATGGCCCGCATCGTCGCGCCGGTGACGCGACGGAACTCGTCGAGGCGGCTCTCGCGGCTCATGGCCTCACTGCAGCGTCGAGCGACCGCTGCCCTGCTTCAGATCGGTGCCGAAGCAGCGCTGATAATATTCCGCCACCGTCGGCCGCTCGAGCTCGTCGCATTTGTTGAGGAAGGTGAGCCGGAAGGCGAAGCCGACATCGTTGAAGATCCGCGCATTGTCCGCCCAGGTCATCACCGTGCGGGGCGACATCACCGTGGAGATATCGCCGTTGACGAAGCCCGCGCGGGTCAGGTCGGCCAGCCGCACCATGGCGTCCACCGCCTTGCGCCCGGCCTCGTTGTCGTAGCTGGGCGATTTCGCCAGCACGATCTTCATCTCCTCGTCATGGGGGAGATAATTCAGGGTCGCGACGATGTTCCAGCGGTCCATCTGGCCCTGGTTGATCTGCTGCGTGCCGTGATAGAGGCCGGTCGTGTCCCCCAGCCCCACCGTGTTCGCCGTGGAAAAGACGCGGAAGGCGGGATGGGGCCGGATGACCTTGTTCTGATCCAGCAGGGTCAGCTTGCCCTCGACCTCCAGCACGCGCTGGATCACGAACATGACGTCGGGACGGCCGGCATCATATTCGTCGAAGACGAGGGCCGTCGGGCGCTGCAGCGCCCAGGGCAGCAACCCCTCGCGGAACTCGGTCACCTGCTTGCCGTCGCGCAGCACGATGGCATCCTTGCCGATCAGGTCGATACGGCTGATATGGCTGTCGAGGTTGATGCGGATGCAGGGCCAGTTCAGCCGGGCGGCGACCTGCTCGATATGGGTCGATTTGCCCGTGCCGTGATAGCCCTGGATCATGACCCGGCGGTTGTAGGCAAAGCCCGCCAGGATCGCGAGCGTGGTGTCGCGATCGAAGCGATAGGCCTCGTCGATATCGGGCACATGCTCGCGCGGGTGGCTATAGGCCGGCACCTGCATGTCGCAGTCGATGCCGAAGCTCTGGGCCACGGAAATGGTG
This sequence comes from Verrucomicrobiia bacterium, assembly GCA_035482595.1. Classification (GTDB taxonomy): domain Bacteria; phylum Pseudomonadota; class Alphaproteobacteria; order Dongiales; family Dongiaceae; genus DASXQK01. The sequence continues at coordinate 6,721 of DATHQQ010000214.1, read as the reverse complement.
ATGTCCGGCAGGGAGCCATTCTCCGCCGGCGCGGATGTCTCAGACGCCATATCTATCGCTCTCAGCTATGGTTTTCCGTGCTTCTAGCAGGTCCTGCTTTAGACCGCCGCACAGTTTTTCAGGGTGCTGTAGGCGAGGTTGATCACCTTCAGCCGCTCCTCCGCCGATTTGTCGCCGCCATTGGCATCGGGATGGAGCTGTTTGGCAAGGGTCTTGTAGCGCTTCTTGATCTCCAGCGTGGTCGCATTGGGGGCCAGGGCCAGCTCGGCCAGGGCCTGCTCCCGCTTGCTCTTCGGCCGCCCCGATTCGGCGGCGCGGCGGTTGCCGAAGGGGTCGATATCACCGGGGATGAACTCCGCCCCCAGGATTCGCGGATCGGTGTTCCAGCTCCCCAGCCGCCATGTCGGCCGATCCCAGGTCACGTCGCGGCGCACATGGGCCTCGATCTCGTCCGGCTTCATGCCGGCGTAGAAGTCCCAGGCGCGGTTGTAGTCGCGGACATGCTCCAGGCAGAACCAGAAATAATCGTTCAGCCGGTCGCGCGACTTGGGTGCCCGGTAGGGTCCTTCGGCGCCGCAGCCGGCATGGTCGCAGAGCTGCACCGCGGGCGCCTCATGGCTGCCGGGGTGGTAGGGCTCCGTATCGATCCTTCTGTAGGCGCGAACCATGGTGGAAGTATGGGGAGCGGGGGGAGAAAGGACAAGCTTGACAGGCAAGCAAGCCCCTCAGGGCGCTTTCAAATCCCCCGATCTTTGCCGCCGGTCGCCGGCGCTGACCAGGACCATGCCGCCGAGGATGAGGGCGAAGCCCCCGAGCAGGGTCGGATCCAGGGGCTCGCCGAGGGCGATGTCGGCGGCGGCGATGCCGAAGGCCGGCACGGCGAGGAAGGAGAGCGAGCTGGTGACCGCCGGCAGGGAACGGGTGACGACCAGGGCGGCCCAGCCGCAGAAGCCGATGCAGATCGGACCGTTGTAGAGCATGAGGGCCAGCAGGGAGGGGGTGGCCTCGAACTTGAGCGGCCCTTCGAGGAGGTAGGACAGAGGCAGAAGCACCGTGCCGCCCAGCAGCATCTGCCAGGGGGCCAGCTGGAAGGGCGTCAGATGCCAGGGCCGGCCGCGGATCACCAGGATTGCCGCGGCCCAGGCGAAGGCCGCCCCCATGAGCAGCAGATTGCCCCGGACCAGCGTCCAATTGCCCCAGTCGAAGCCCAGCGGATTGAACAGGACCAGCACCCCGGCGATGCCGAGCAGAAGGCCGCCCGTCTTCAGCGGGTTGAGGCGCTCGCCCAGGAACAGCAGCGCCCCGGGGACGACCCAGAGCGGCGTCGTATAGGCCAGCACGGCCGCCCGGCCCGCCCCCATGGATTGCAGCCCCAGGATGCACAACACCATGAACAGGGCCAGCTGGATCAGCCCGCCGACGGCGAGCTGCAGCAGATCGCCGCGCCCCGGAAGGCGGAAGCTTCGCGTCGCGGCCAAAGCGATGAAAAGCGAGGCGGCTCCCAGATAGAGACGCACGGTGACGAACCAATAGGGCGGCAGCACGGCCAGGGTGAGCTTCATCACCGGCCAATTGGCGCCCCAGAGCAGCACCAGCGAACCGAGCAGCAGATAGGCGGTCCGCTGGCTATGGCCCCTGGATTGAAGAGCGACGGCTTGTTCCATCCCGGGGGCGAGGCTAGCATCTTCGCGTGTTCAGGAGTGAACCATGCAGGTCAAGGCAGCCATCGAAAAAAAGCTCACCGCGGCGCTCGCGCCGACGCGGCTTTCCATCGTCGACGAATCCCATCTCCATGCCGGCCACAGCGGCGCCCGGCCGGAAGGCGAGACCCATTTCCGGGTCGAGATTGCCTCCGATCGCTTCGATGGGGTCGGCCGAGTCCAGCGCCAGCGCCTGGTCTATGAGATCCTGGCCGAGGAGCTGAAAGGCCCCGTCCACGCGCTTGCGCTGAAGACGCGAACCCCGGCGGAAGACCGCGCGGTCGCGAAGGAAGACTGACTTTCAACCGGGCCAGCCCTTCAGATTCATGGGCGAGGTCAGGCGCTCGGACGGCGATGAGAGTGAAGGCGAGGGAGGCGAAGCGAACCCAGTGGCAATAGCGCTATGGCCGCGTGAGCCGCTCCCTCTATCCCGTCACCCCGGCGAAAGCCGGGGTCCAGGGGCGAGCGGCAAGCACCCTCCCCGTGGCCCCTGGATTCCGGCTTTCGCCGGAATGACGAAAGGGGGGAGAGGCGACGACGAGCCATATTCCGCTCTACGCCTTCTTGACCTCGCCCTCCTCCGTCCCCGTATAGAATTCCGGCCAGCTCTTGCGCACCACGTCGCCGTCGCTGGCGAAGGCGTGGCAGCTGTCGATGAAGCCGGGGCGGCGATTGGCGCCTGCGGAGGACATCTCCGCCGAGACATGCTTCCACATGGTCTGATAGGCGACCGTGGCCATGGCGCCCAGCATCTCCAGATGATGGGTGCAGCCCTTGACCCCGCCCAGCTTCTCCTTGAGCTGGCGGCGCCAGCCGCCGCCGACCCTGAGTCCCTTGATCACGGCGAAGCTCTCGGTGATGGCGGGGCAGATCCCGAAGGGCGCGGCCTCGGTCACCGCCTCGATGTCGCGGACCACGAAATGATCGTCCAGGGTCAAACGGATGCGCATGTCGTGCAGCGGGGTGCCGGCATGGATCGTGCCGCGGTGGAGGTTGGGAAAGTCATAGGTCTTGCTGTCGACCATGCGGCCCTCGATGTCCCAGAGCCCATCCTTGCGGTGGAAGCCCTGGAATTCATAGCGGCGGTCGTGCAGATGCTCGCGCTCGACGGGGGTGGACAGCGGCATTGGGCTTCCTTTATTTGCCGGCCTTGCTTGATAGCGATGGTTGGGGCGCCGGCGCGAGGCTCACGCGGCGCTCGCCGCGGGTGGCGAGGCGAGAGGGGTGATCTTCAGCAGGCGGATCTGATTGCGTTGCCGCTCGAGTACCTCGAAGCAGAAGCCGTGGAAGGCGAAAACCTGGCCCGCCTCGGGGATGCGGCGCGCTTCCTGCAGCACGAGGCCGGCGACGGTCGCGGCGGCATCGTCGGGCAAGCGCCAGCCGCAGGCCCGGTTGAGATCGCGGATGGTCACCGTGCCGTCGACGATATAACTGCCGTCCGGCTCGGCCTTGATGCCGGGAACCTCGATGTCATGCTCGTCCTCGATATCGCCGACGATCTCCTCGAGGATGTCCTCGAGGGTGACGACGCCGCGCAGCGCCCCATATTCGTCGACCACCAAGGCGAAATGCTCGCGCCGGGCGCGGAAGGCGCGCAGCTGGGCCAGCAGGGTCGTGGTGTCGGGGACGAACCAGGGCGGCAGCGCGAGCGCGACGATGTCGACGCCTTCCACCTTGCCGCCATTGGCCTGCACCGCGCGCAGCAGCGCCTTGGCATGCAGCACGCCGATGATGTTGTCGGGATCGCCGCGCCAGAGCGGCAGGCGGGTATAGGCGCTCTCCAGCACCGCCTCGACGATCTTCTCCGGCGGATGGTCGGCATCGATGAGGGCGAGATTGCTGCGGTGGACCATGATGTCGCCCACCATGACGTCGTCGAGGTCGAGGATCGAATGCAGCATGGCGCCGGCTTCCTCGATCTCGCCGCTCGCCTCGGCATGGAGATCGATGGCCCCGCGCAGCTCCTCCTCCGCCTTGTCGGCGCCGAGGTCGGTGGTGACATTGGCGCCGAAGAGCCGAAGGATGCCGCGCACGAAGAGCTGCATCACCCGGATGAGCGGGCGCAGGACGCTGACGACCAGGTTCATCGGCCCCGCCACGCCCAGCGCCAGCTTGTCGGCATTGTTGATCGCATAGGTCTTGGGCAGGACCTCGGCGAAGACGACGATCAGCACCGTCATCACGGCCGTGGCATAGGCGACCCCGCGCTCCCCGAAGAGGCCGATCAGCAGGCTGGTGGCCATCGCCGAGGCCAAGATGTTGATCATGTTGTTGCCCAGGAGCACGGCGCCGATCACCTGCTCCATATGGGCGCGCAGGCGATTGACCAGTGTCGCCCGATGGTCGCCCTGGCTCTCCAGCGTATGCATGCGCGGGCGCGAGGCGGCGGTGAGCGCGGTCTCGGCGCCGGAGAAGAAGGCGGACAAGAGCAGCAGCAGCAGGATGATGAGGCTCTCCCAGATCATGCCGCCACCGCTTCCGTCAGCATGCCTTCGACCTCGGCGAGGTCGATGCCTTTGGCAAGGAAAGCCCGGCCGATCCCGCGGGCGAGCACGAAGGCGATGCGGCCGCCCTCGACCTTCTTGTCCCGGCCCATATGGTCGATCAGACGGGATGCGGTGAAGCTGCGCCCCGGTATGGCCTCGACCCCTGTCGGCAGGCCGACGCTGGCGAGATGGCGGCCCACCCTTGCGGCATCGGCCATCGGGCAGAGCCCGAGGCGCGCCGAGAGATCGAAGGCCATGACCATGCCGATGGCCACCGCCTCGCCATGGAGCAGCTCCTCGCCATAGCCGCATTCGGCCTCGAGCGCATGGCCGAAGGTATGGCCGAGATTGAGCAGCGCGCGTCCCTCATGTTCGCGCTCATCGGCGCCCACGACCTTGGCCTTGGCGGCGCAGGAGACGGCGACGGCATGGCGCCGGGCGGCGAGATCGCCGTCCACCAAGGCGGCGCCATGACCTTCCAGCCAATCGAAGAAGGCCAGATCGCCGATGAGGCCGTATTTCACCACCTCGGCATAGCCGGCGAGGAGCTCGCGCCGGGGCAAGGTGGTGAGCGCGTCCAGATCGGCCAGCACGAGGCGCGGCTGATGGAAGCTGCCGACGAGGTTCTTGCCCTGCGGCGTATTGATCCCGGTCTTGCCGCCGACGGAGCTGTCCACCTGGGCCAGCAAGGTGGTCGGGATCTGGACGAAGTCGATGCCGCGCAGAAGGACGCTGGCCGCGAAGCCCGTGAGATCGCCGATGACCCCGCCGCCCAGCGCGATCAGCAGGCTCTTGCGCTCGATCCGCTCGGCGAGCAGGCGGTTGGAGAGCTCGGCCAGATGCGTGAAATCCTTGGTCTGCTCGCCGGGCGGCAAGAGGATCGCCTTGGCCGCGATGCCGGCACCCTCCAGGCTCGCCTGCAGCAGCGGCAGGTAATGCCGCCCGACACGCTCGTCGGTGACGATGAAGACCCGCGGCTCGGCCAGGAGAGGGCGCAGATGCTTGCCCGCCTCGGCGATCAGCCCCGGTCCGATCAGGATATCGTAGCTGCGCGGGCCGAGCTCGACCCGCAATCGACCGTCGCCATCCATTGCTAACTCGCCGCGCGCTGGCGCTCGGGCCCGTTCGCCAGGAAGCTCTCCAGCGCCTCGACGACCCGATCGAGGGTCACGTCGGGCGGACCGTCGGCGCTGTCGACGGCGATATCGGCCTCGGCATAGACCGGATGGCGCTGCGTCATGAGCTCGGCCAGCTTCTGGCGCGGCTCGGCCACCTGCAGCAAGGGCCGGTCGTTGCGGCGCGCGACGCGGCGCAGCAGCAGATCGAGATCGGCGCGCAGCCAGATGGAGATCGCCCGCTCGCCGATCAGCGCCCGGGTGCGCGGGTCCATGAAGGCGCCGCCGCCCGTCGCCAGCACATGGACCGGATTGTCGAGCAGCCGGGCGATGACGCGGCGCTCGCCGTCGCGGAAATCCGCCTCGCCATGGCGCGCAAAAATCTCCGCGATGGAGCATCCCGCCGCGCGCTCGACCTCGTGATCGGCATCGACGAAGGCCAGGCCCAGGCGATGGGCGAGACGCTTGCCGATGCAGCTCTTGCCGGCCCCCATCAGCCCGACGAGAACGATGGTCTTCGTCGGTGACTTTGCCGGCGCGCTGTCCTTTACTGCGGTCATCTTCGCTACGCCGCCATCATTGCAACAGGGTGGCCGGGCCGATAGACTGTCCAAGATTCGCCATAGTCGAAAACTAGCATAAATCGTCGCCCATGTCGCAAGCAGGGGTCTCGCAGGCTGGGGAGCGAGGGCCTGCCCGCGGGCAAGAGGGGCGGTGAAGCGTCAAGAATTGCGGACGGCCCAGCCTCTATGAAACGATTCCTCCTGGCACTGCTGCTCCTGATCGTGGTCATCGGCATTGGAGGCGCCACATATCTGGCGTTCTACCCGATCCCGGCACCGACCAAGCATATGGAGGTAGCGGTCCCCAATGACAAATTATCGAATTAGCGCCGTCCTCAGCGGCCTGTTCCTCTGTCTCGCGGCCGCGGCCCAGGCGCAATCGACGCCGCCCGCCGCCCCCGCGGGCGCCAGCTCGAGTTCGAGCGGCATCACGATCCAGTCGCTGCCCCTGCCGGCCTCGGCGGCGCCCGGCAGCGATGCCGCGGGCACCGGCGCGGTGGAGGTCGGCAATCTCGGCGATGTGACGCCGGACTATGCCGGAACCCTGGAGGAGGGGGCCGGCGGCTTCCCCATGGACATGTGGAAGGATACCGACCGCGTTCTGGTCGAGCGGCTCCTGCCGCGATTGCCGCCGGCACTGACCTCGCCGGCGATGCGCGATCTCGAGCGCCGGCTGCTGCTGACCAATGCCGAGGCGCCGGCGGGCAAGGGAACCGGCGTCAATCTCTTCGCCGCGCGCGCCGACCGGCTGGCGTCCCTGGGGCTGTCGCGCGATGCCGCGGCACTGCGCGCCATGATGCCGGCACAGCTGACGGACAAGGTGGCAGCGCGGCTGCGCCTGGATTCGCTGCTGCTCG
>DATHQQ010000213.1:0-3411 GCA_035482595.1 Verrucomicrobiia bacterium | reverse complement strand
GCCTCGACCTGATAGAGCTTCTTCTGCCCCGTCTTCGCATCCTCGTGGAAATAGCCGACCAGCATATCGCCCTGGATATGCCGGGTCGGATCGGCGGCCACCGCATTGCCCCGGGCCACCACCGCGCCCTGCTTGGTCCAGTATTCCAGGCTGTCGCGCGCCGTGACGTAGCTCTCCTTCGAGGTGGCCTTCAACGCCTTGCCCGTGATCACGGCCGAGCCCTTGTCGAGGTCGTAGATCGCATTGTCGCCCACGATCTTCGAATCCTTGTTGACCACCACCACATTCCCGTTCGCCTCGACCATGTAGATGGTGGTGCCCCCGTTGGGAGTGTCGTGGTAGTGGGCGATCAGGGTATCGGCGGCGATCGACATGTCGCCGCGCGCGGCCCGGGCATTGCCGCGGGCGACATAGACGTTCTTGTCGCGCTGCCATTCGATGCCGTCGTCGGCCTCGATGGAGACCGGGCCGCTCGAGCTTCCGGCGTCGAGCGGCCCCATTCCCCCGAAAGAAGGCTCGCCCCCCACGGTCGGGCCGGCGCCGGCACCCTTGCTCGCCTGGCCCGGGGCGGCATTGGCCTGGCTGCCGGTGTCCGGGGTGCCTGGGGCTTGGTTCCCCTGGCTCTGGTTCCCCTGGCCCTGGGGCGCGGCCTGGAGGGGCGGCGGGGCCGGCAAGGCCGCCCCACTCTGCTGCGCCGCCGCCGCGGCGGAGACCAGAAGAACGAGGCAAAGGGCGGCAAGGCAGAGGCGCATCAGGGCTGCAGAGGGTTGCCGCTGGGTCCGCCGCTTCCCGGCAGCAGCAGCGTCTTCACATGCCCCTTGCTGCCCGTCACCCGGGCACGGCCCGTCTTCGTGTTGTAGACGACATGATCGCCGTTGAGCTGGTTCTTGCCCCGGGTGATGTTCACATTGCCTTCGAGTGTGGCGATCTCGGAATCGAGCGCGTAGACCGTCTTGTCGGCATGGGCAACGCTGCCGTTGTTCTGGATGGCGACATGGCCGGTGGCCTCGACCTGGTACATCTTCTTCTGCTTTGTCTTCGGATCGATGTGGTAGTAGCCCACCAGCATGTCGGCCTGGACGTGGTGGGTCGGGTCGGACGCCACGGCATTGCCCCGGGCCACGACGGCGCCCATCTTGGTCCAGTATTCCAGGCTGTCGCGCGCCGTGATGACGCTGTCCTTCGACGTGCCCTTCAGATTCTTGCCGGTGATGACCGCGAAGCCCTTGTCGAGGTCGTAGACCGCCTTGTCGCCGACGATCGTCGAATCCCCGGAGACGACGATCACGCTGCCGTCGGCATCGACGAGGTAAACGCTGGACTTGCCGTCGGCGGCGTTGCGGTAGTGAGCGGTCAGGGTGTCCGCGGCGATCGACATGCCGCCCCTCACCGCCTTGGCATTGCCGCGCGCGATGTAGATGCTCTTGTCGCGGCGCCATTCGATGCCGTTGTCGGCATCTATGGTGACGGGTCCCGTCGCATTCGATGCGTCGACGGAGCCGAGATTGTTCAGCGGCGTGCTGCCGAGCCCGGTAAGGTCCGCCGCCCCCTGCTGCGCGGCGGCGGATGCGGATGCCGAGAGCACCAGGCACAGAGCGATGACCAGCAGCTGCCTCACGGCAAGGCCGTGCTCACCTGGTCACTGGTCAGCACGACATGGGATCGGCCGAGAAGGAACACCTGATCGCCCCCGCTCTCCACGATGATTCCCTGGGCCGTCAGATCGCCCCCCGGTCCCTGGCCCACCACGGGCTTGTTGCCCGTCGCCTTGTTGGTGGTGAGATCGATATGCACGTCGTGGGTATGCATCTCGAAGCCCTGGTCGTGGAACATGTTCACCACGCCGTTGAGGTCGAGATACTGCTTGGCGCGCTCGTAGAAGCCCGTCTCGGAATTGACCGTCAGCCAGGCGCCGCTCTCCATCGTGATGTCTGCCTCCGGCGAAACCAGGTCCATGAGGTTCCCCGCCTTGTCGCGCTGCGTCGCCGTCTTGGCGGTGATGCTGAAGGGCCGCTTCTTCTCGTCGATGCCCTCGTAATGCGGATTGTTCATGGTCATGGAATCGATGTGCTGCGGGCCGATCGTCGCCAGCGCCAACGTGAAGTGCGTGCTGTCGAGGCCGAGCTTCGACCACAGCGCCAGGGAGGCCAGCAGCACCGCCGCCAGCACCGGCAGCGCCAGGCGCATGGTGGTGACCATGAAGGTGTGCCGGCGCACATGGGGCGGCAGCGGCCGGCGCGGGCCCGTGACGGCCGCCTTGGCCCGGCGCCACCTTACAGGGGCCCACTTCATAGCGCCCCCGCCCGCAGGCAGTCATGCATATGGATCAGGCCGACGGGCCGCGCCTCCTCGACGACGAAGAGGCTGGTGACCGGCCGGCGGTCCTTCGCCGCCATCAGCCCGATGGCCTCGGCGATGGTGGCCTGGGGGCGGATGGTGCGGGGACCGGCCGTCATTACCTGCTCGACCGACTGGTTCAGCAGATCGGGCGCCGTGATATGGCGGCGGAGATCACCGTCGGTGATGATGCCGACCAGGGCCCCGGCCCCATCGACGATGCCGACGCAACCGAGCCGCTTTTCCGTCATCTCGATGATCGCCTCATGCATGCGCCGGCCTTGCTCGATGAGCGGCAGGCCGTCGCCCGCATGCATCAGCTCGGAGACCCGGCGCAGCTGCTGGCCGAGCTGGCCGCCCGGATGCAGGGCATGGAAGTCGGTGGCGCTGAAGCCGCGGCGCTCCAGCAGAGCCACCGCCAGGGCATCGCCCAGCGCCGCCATCATGGTGGTGGAGGTGGTGGGCGCCAGGCCATGGGGGCAGGCTTCCGGGGCCCGGGGCAGGAGCAGCGCGACATCGGCCGACTCGGCGAGCGCGCTCTCGCCCCTCCCCGTGACGGCGATGAGGGGCAGGCGGAAGCGCTTGGCATGGGAGATGATATGGGCCAGCTCCGCCGTCCCGCCCGAATAGGAGAGGGCGATGACCGCATCGCGCTCGGCGATCATGCCGAGATCGCCATGGCTGGCCTCGGCGGGGTGAACGAAGAGGGCCGGGGTTCCCGTCGAGGCCAAGGTTGCGGCGATCTTGCGGGCGACGAGGCCGCTCTTGCCCATGCCGGTAACGACCACCCGCCCCTCGACCGCGGCAAGCAGCTCCAACGCCCGGTCGAAGCGGGCATCCAGGCTCGCGGCCAGGGCCTTCAGCCCCTCGGCCGCCAAGCCCAAGACGCGCTCGGCAACCAATCGGTCGGCAGCGCTGCGAACCGTCCGAAGCGCAGTCATGACCTCGCCCCTCCTAGGTGTCCCGTCCCAAAGTCCCATCCAAGTGAATCGCAATGGGAACGGGACACAAGTTAATAAATCGAGTGGCTGTAAACAGTTTAGCAGCCCCGCGGAGGACTTAGTGGGCAAAAAT
>DATHQQ010000212.1:0-6243 GCA_035482595.1 Verrucomicrobiia bacterium | reverse complement strand
TTCCACCCGCGCGCTCGCCCGGGTCTGGAAGGCGCAGCGCTTCTCCTGGTGGATGACCTCGATGCTGCATAAGTTTCCGGATGAGGATTCTTTCGAAACGCGCCTCCACCGCGCCGAGCTCGACTACCTTCTCTCCTCCCGTGCCGCCATGACCTCGCTGGCGGAGAATTATGTGGGGCTGCCGTTCTGAGAAGGCCGCGGCCAGCTATCCCGTCGCGGCCGGCGAGCTTCGTTCTCCATATCGTCATGGCCGGCCTGCGCCGACCATGACGGCAGGGGAGCGAGGCTAACCGGCCGAACTGGGAGGCGAGGCGGGGCGGCTGCACTACTCCCGCTGCCGGAGCATCGCCTCCACCGCCCGCGCGGCCGCGGCGATCTGGTCGGCGGGATCGAACGCGTCGCGGAGTTCCTCGGCCGTCAGCGCCGGCGCATGGCGGGCGCGATGGCTCTCGGCGATATCGGCGAGGGGCTGGCCGGCGGCGACCGCCTCGCGGCACCAGACCTCGACGAGGCGCTGGGCTTCGCCTTTGCCGAGATGCGGGGCGAGGGCCGCCGTCAGCCGCTCGGCGTAAATCAGCCCGCCTGTCGCCTCGAGATTGCGCGCCATGGCGGCGGCGTCGATCTCGAGGCCCTCGACGGTATCGAGAACCGCCAGGGTCGCGGCATGGGCATGGCCGAAGAGCTGGGGCAGCAGCGGCCATTCCGCATGCCAGGCCCCGGCCGCCCGCTCATGTTCCTGCGCCAGGCAGGCGAAGAGCGCGCCGACGAGATGGGGCGTGCGGGTGGCCGCGGCGACGGCGAAGAGCGTCATCACCGGATTGCGCTTATGGGGCATGGCGCTGGAGCCGCCCTTGCCGGCGGCCGCGGGCTCCCCGAGCTCGGCCACCTCCGTCTGCATGGCGAGGATGATATCGCCTGCGATCTTGCCCAGAAGCCCGGTCAATATGCCGAGCCAGGCGCCGATCTCGGCAAAGCGGCTGCGCTCAGTATGCCACGCGAAAGCAGGGCAGGGGAGGCCCAGGTGCGCCGCCAGCTTCCGGGCGACCGCCGGGCCATCCTCGCCGAAGGCCGCGAGCGTGCCGGCGGGTCCGCCGAATTGCAGCGCGAGGGCGCAGTCCGTGAGCTCCGCAAGGCCGTTTGCCGCCCGGTCGAGGCCGGCGAGCCAGCCGGCCAGCTTGAAGCCCAGGCTGATGGGAATCGCCTGCTGCAGCAGCGTCCGGCCGATCATCGGAGTCTCCGCTTCGCGGGCCGCCAGAAGGGCGAGGCCGTCGCGCAGGCGCTGGAGATCGCGCTGGAGAATCGCCAGCGCGTCGCGGGCCAGAAGCATGGTGGCGCTGTCGATGACATCCTGGCTGGTGGCGCCGACATGCACCCAGACCGCCGCGGCCGCATCGCGCCGGCCGACGCGCTCGGTCAGCTGGCGGATGAAGGGGATGGCGGGATTGCCGGCGAGGCGCTGGGCCGCGAAGATCTCATCGGCATCGAAGCTCTCGCTGGCACAGACATCGGCGATGACCGCCGCGGCGGCCTTCGGCACCACGCCGGCGTCGGCCGAGGCGGCGGCCAAGGCCGCTTCGAAGGCGGCCATGGCCAGCAGACGGCTCCGGGGCTGGAAAAGCCGGTCCATCTCCTCGGTGCTGGCGGAGGGATCCGGCATGGCCTGGGATTCAGCAGGAGAAGAAGACGGTTTCGCCAGGACCGCGCAGACGGATGTCGAAACCGTAGGATCCGGGGCCCATCGGCCGGGCGATGAGTCCGGGGCGCCGCTCGGCGGGCACGAGCCTCAGCACGGGATCGCTCTCGTTCAGCGCCTCGCCGGGGAAATAGATCCGCGTATGCAGCCGGTTGAGCAGGCCGCGGGCGAAGACCCCGAGATTGATGTGGGGCGCATGGCGGCTTCCGTCGGGCTGGGTGACGGCGCCCGGCATGATGGTCGCCCAGCCGAACATTCCTTCGGCACCGGTGGAGATGCGCTGGAATCCGGTGAAGCCGTCATTGGCCAGAGGATGGCCGGCCGTCGTCTTGGGGTGGCGATAGATGCCGCCGGCATCGGCCTGCCAGCTTTCCAGCATGCCATCGACAACAGGGGCGCCGTCGCCATCCAGCACGCGTCCTTCGATCCGGATGCGCTCGCCGGGCGTCGCCGCCTCGACCGACGGCGCCCAGCGGGCATCGATCAGGCCCAGATCATAAAAGGGGCCCACGGTCTGCGAGGGGGTCAGCTCCATGTCAGGCGTCCATCGGTGTGGCGGTGGGACCGCGGAGCACGATGTCGAAGACATAGCCCAGCGCCCATTCCGCTTGCGTCGCCTCGAGGTCGAAGCGCGCCACCAGCCGCGCCCGGGCGGCGGGGTCCGGGATCGAGTTGAAGATCGCGTCATGGGCGAAGAGCGGATCACCCGGGAAATACATCTGGGTCACGAGCCGGCTGAGGAAGCTCGGGCCGAAGAGCGACAGGTGGATATGGCCCGGCCGCCAGGCATTGGGTTGATTGCGCCAGGGATAGGCCCCGGGCTTGATGGTGGTGAATTCGTAGCGCCCTTCGGCATCGCTGACGCAGCGGCCGGCGCCGGTGAAATTCGGATCGATCGGGGCCGGATGCTGATCGCGCTCGTGGCGATAGCGCCCGGCGGCATTGGTCTGCCAGATCTCGACCAGGCTATGGGGGACCGGCCGCCCCGCCTCGTCCATGATCCGGCCTTTGACGAGGATGCGCTCGCCCTGCGGCTCGCCCGCATGCTGGCGGGTGAGATCGGCATCGCCCGGCGAGAGGCGGTCGTGGCCGAAGAGCGGGCCTGTCAGCTCAGACAGGGTGTGGGGAATGGAGAACGGAAGCTGCGACGGCGCACGGCTGCGCGAGCTGCCATAGGCCGGAGAGAGAAGCGGCGGATGTGCCGCCAGGCCCGCCCGGTCGTATTCGTCCATCGCCGGCATCTCTTTCTCCATTTCGGAGCTCGACCGAAGCTATCGGGAGGCCGGCGCTTGTCAATAGCGAGCCCCGGGGTGCGCGCAAGCCCCCCCGAATTTGCATTCCGCCGATCCCCATAACGCGCTTGTCACCCGGAGGCGGTCGCGGATGCTGGCGCGGTGCACAGCGGGAGATAGGGGAATGGCCCTCGCGACCGAACTCACCAGGCTTCTCGACATCCGCCACCCGATTCTCTTGGCCCCCATGGGGGCGGTCTCGGGCGGGAAGCTGGCCGCGGCGGTGACGCGGGCCGGCGGCCTCGGGCTGCTGGGACCCGGATATTTCGGCCCCGATTGGATCGAGCAGCAGTTCGATGCCGCCGGCAATACCCCCGTGGGGATCGGCTTCATCACCTGGCATATGGAAAAGCATCCCGAGCAGCTCGAGGCCGCGCTGTCGCGCAAGCCTCGGGTGGTCATGCTCTCCTTCGGCGACCCCGCGCCCTATATTCCGCTGATCCGGCAGACTGACGCCCTGGTCATCGCCCAGGTGCAGGGCCTGGAGATGGCCGCCGCGGCGGCCAAGGCCGGGGTCGACATCATCGTGGCGCAAGGGGCCGAGGCCGGTGGCCATGGCGCCTCCCGCGGCGGTATGGGGCTGATCCCTGCCGTCGTCGATGCGGTGGCCCCCCTTCCGGTGGTGGGCGCCGGCGGCATCGCCGACGGCCGCGGCTTGGCTGCCGTGCTGGCGTTGGGCGCGGCGGGGGCCCTCATCGGCACGCGTTTCTTCGCCTCGGAGGAGGCGCTGGGCGTTCCGGCCGCCAAGGAGCGGCTGGTCAAGGGGCAGGGCGACGAGACGCTGCGCACGACGATTTTCGATACGGTGCGCAAGATCGACTGGCCGACGCCCTTCACCGGGCGGGCGCTGGCCAATGACTTCACGCGGCGCTGGCATGGCAAGGAGGCGGCGCTCGCCGCCGGGCTCGAGGCGGAGAACGCCCGCTACGTGGCGGCGGCGGGCAAGGGCGACGTGGCGACCGCCGTCGTCTGGGCGGGCGAGGGGATCGATTTGATCCATGCCATCGAGCCGGCCGAGAAAATCCTGACGCGCATCATCGGCGAGGCCGAGGCCGCCATCGGCCGCACAGGCCGGCTGGCGACGGCCGGCTAGGGTCGAGTTCGTCCGATGCGTGCTGCCTGGTACGAGCGCAACGGTCCCGCCCGAGAGGTCCTGACGGTGGGCGAGATGCCCGACCCGGTCGCCCGCCCCGGCGAGGTCCTGGTCCGGGTCCACGCCTCGGGCGTCAATCCCTCCGACGTCAAATCGCGGGCGGGCGCGCGTGCGCCGATCGCCTTCCCCCGAGTCATCCCTCAGAGCGACGGCGCCGGCGTCATCGTCGCGGTCGGCGACGGGGTGGCCCCCTCGCGGGTCGGACAGCGCGTCTGGATCTTCAACGCCCAATGGCAGCGGCCCTTCGGCACGGCCGCGAGCCTGGTGGCGCTGCCGGCTGCCTTGACGGTGCCGCTGCCCGAGGGCGTCGGCTTCGCCGCCGGCGCCTGCCTCGGCATTCCCGCCTCCACCGCTCATCAGGCGGTCTTCTGCGACGGGCCGGTGGCGTGCAAGACGGTGCTGGTCACGGGCGGGGCGGGCGCCGTCGGCCATTACGCGATCCAGCTTGCCCGCTGGGGCGGGGCGCGGGTCCTGGCGACTGCGAGCAGCGAGACGAAAGCCGATCATGCGCGAGCCGCGGGCGCCGAGGCAGTGTTCAACTATCGCGAGGAGGATGTCGTCGCGGCGGTGATGACGGCGACGGACGGTGCGGGCGTGGACCGTATCGTCGAGGTGGAGTTCGGCGGCAACCTCGCGGTGAGCGAGAAAATCCTGAAGCCCCACGGCACCATCGCCGCCTATGCCTCGACCGCCGCACCGACGCCGGCCATTCCCTTCTATCCGCTGATGTTCAAGGCCGCGACGATCCGCCTGGTGCTGGTCTATATCCTGACAAAGGAGGAGCGGGCGCAGACCATCGCCGATCTGACCCGGGCCATGGAGCAGGGCACCTTGCGCCATGCGGTAGCGGAGAGTTTTCCGCTGGAGAAGATCGCCGCGGCCCACGAGGCGGTGGAAAGCGGCAAGGTCATGGGCAATGTGGTGATCGAGATTGAGGGGGCGTAGTTCTCTACAAGTCCGTCATTCCCACTTTCGCGCTAAGGCATGTACCTAAGTCAGCCGCGTTCCCTTTGTATCCCCTCCCCCCTTGCGGGGGAGGGTTAGGGTGGGGGGTTGGATCCGCGTCCGCGGATCACGATGAGTCTGTGCTGCATCGATTGCATTGTTGAGAATACAGCCACCCCCACCCCGGCCCTCCCCCCTCAAAGCGCGGGCCTTCCGGCCCGCAGGGGGAGGGGGAAGAAAGTAGAAGCGGCGGTCAGCGAGATATGCTTTCGCGGGAATGACGATCGAAGCGCGGCGCTAAGCCTCCGCCGCGTCCCAGCTCTCCGCGCTGGCGCCGGCCAGGGCGCGGACGCGCTCCTCGTCACGGCCGAGCTCGGCGGCCGAGCCCTCGTAGATGACGCGCCCGTCGTCCAGCACATAGGCTCGGTCGGCGATCTCGACGGCGGCGCGCACGTTCTGCTCCACCAGCAGCAGGGACATGCCCATGTTGCGCATGTCGGCAATGACCCGGAAGACCTCCTGCACGATGAGCGGCGCCAGCCCCTGAGAGGGCTCGTCCAGCAGCAGCAGCTTCGGATTGAGCAGCAGGGCACGGCCGATGGCGAGCATCTCCTGCTCGCCGCCGGAGAGCTGGCGGCCTTTGTTCCGGCGCCGCTCGCCCAGGCGCGGAAAGAGCTCGAAGACCCGCGGGATGGTCCAATGCCCGGGACGCTCCAGCGGCACCTTGAGATTTTCCTCGACCGTCAGATTTCCGAAGATGCGCCGGCCCTCCGGCACATAGCCGACGCCGAGCGCGGCGATGGCATAGGGCGGCCAATGGCTCGTCGCCTTGCCGAAGATGCGCACCACCCCCTCGCGCGCCGGGGTCAGGCCGACGAGGCTGCGCAAGGTCGTCGTCTTGCCGGCGCCGTTGCGTCCGAGCAGCGTGACGATCTCCCCTTCCTGCAGCGTCAGGCTCACACCATGCAGGATATGGCTCTTGCCGTAGTAGCTGTGGATGTCCTCCGCCTCGAGGACGTTCATGCGGCCTTCCCCAGATAGGCTGTCTGCACGCGCTCGTCGGCGGCGATCTCCGCCGGCGTGCCCTCGGCCAGCACCGCACCTTCCATCAGCACCATGATGCGGTCGGCGAGATGGAAGATCACGCGCATGTCGTGCTC
>DATHQQ010000211.1:0-2181 GCA_035482595.1 Verrucomicrobiia bacterium | reverse complement strand
CCAAGGACGCCTGGCCGCCCAAGGACGACTGACCGGCCATGGCCGACTGACTGGATCGCCGATCGATGAACCGTCCCGTCTCCGACACAGCGGCGGCGCTGATCGCCCAGCTCGGCCTCGGGCCGCACCCCGAGGGCGGGTATTTCCGCGAGACCTATCGCCACCGTCCGGCCGACGGTTCGCGCGGCCATGCGACGCTGATCTATTACCTGCTCCAGGCTGGCGAGGTCTCCCACTGGCATCGCGTCAACGATGCCGATGAGCTCTGGCTGTTCCAGGCCGGCTCGCCGCTGGAGCTTCTCATGGCGCCCGAGGGCGGCAGGCGCGAGGAGCGCCGGCTCGGCACCGACGTCGCCAATGGCGAGGAGCCGCAGATACTGATCGAGCGCGGCGTCTGGCAGTCGGCGCGCAGCCTCGGACTCTACACCCTCGCCGCCTGCATGGTGACGCCGGCCTTCGATTTCGCCGGGTTCGAGATGGCGCCTCCCGGCTGGTCGCCGGTCACGCGCGCGCCGGCGGGGCCCGGCGGCGGAAGATATCCTTCGCCGCGAGGATGGCGCCGCCCACGATGAGCAGGCAGGCGAGCGCCAGCGTGGTTGTCGCCGTGGCGCGGCCGAAGAGGACGAGAAGCAGGGTCGAGATCAAAGGCGAGGCATAGGAGAAGGCGCCCAGCGCCTGGATATCGCCGCGCTTGACCCCATAGTCCCAGACGAAGAAGGCGATGCCCACAGGGCCCAAACCCAGCGCCAGTACCGCGAGCCAGGCGCCGGGGCTGGGCCAGACCGTCGGCTCGATCAGCAGATGGGCAAGCAGCCCCAGGATGGCGGTGGCGGCGCAGAAGCCGCCGACCGCATCGCTCGGCACGGATCCCAACCGGCGGCTCAGGATCGAATAGCCCGACCAGGTGAAGGCGCAGCCCAGCGCCGCCGCATAGCCCAGCAGATAGCCGCTGGCGAGGCTGAGCTCTCCGCGCTGCAAAACCAGCATCGCCGCCCCGGCGAAGCCGGCGAGCCCGCCGGCCACATGCCACCAGCGCAGCCGCTCGCCGGGCAGCAAAGCGGAAAGCAGCACGATCAGCAGCGGCCAGAGATAGGCGATCAGACTCGCATCCACCGCTGGCGCATGGGCGAGCGCGGTAAAATAAAGCGCGTGATAACCGAAGAGCCCGCCCACGCCCACCGCCCAGGCCCGGATCGGCTGGCGAAGATGCGAGAGCACCGGCGGCCCGCCCCGCAGCCGGGCCAGACTCCATTTCCCCAGGAACAGCAGAAAGGCGATGGCGAAGGTGAGCGCCACCAGTTCGAAGGGCGGGACCTCCGCCGCCGCTGTCGTGAACAGCGCCAAGGTCGCCCAGAGCAGCACGGCGATGCCGCCGATCAGGGTGGCGGTGAGGCGGGCGGGCTGGGTCATGTCAGCGGACGATTCTGGGCGGCGTGGAAGACGGCGAGGATATCGACAAAACCGCCGGTGACACGATAGGGGATGATATAGGGCGTGCCGGAAACGACGAGTTCGCGGGTGCCGGCAAGGCGGCCCGGCCGTCCCATCGCCGGAAAGCGGGCCAGAAGCATGACGGCTTCGCGCAATCGCGCCTCGATCCCTGTCGCCGCCTTCGGATTGCTCTCAGCGATGTAGCCGCCGATGGACGCCAGCTGCCGAACAGCCGAACGCGTCCATCTAACCTGCACGACGCCGGGGGCGACGGAAGGCCCCAAAAGCCGCCTTCACCTCCGCCGGCTTGGCAAAATCCGCCGCCTCCGCTTCAGCGAGTCCCCGCCGGATCTCGCCGAGCTGCCAAGCCTGGGCCGCGGCATAATCCTCCAGCGCCCGGTTCACCACCCAGTTCCGCGGCCGGTCGAGTGCGGCGGCGATGCGGTCGAGCCGTGTCTTCAACGCCGGCGACAGGCGCACCGAAAGGATCTTGGAATCGGTCATGTAAGCCGCCTCAATTACTTACGCCTACAATGTAATACAACTGCGAAGCGGCCGCTAGTCCGGCAACTCGGCTCCTGTCAAGGCCGCTCGATGGCCGCCTATTTCTGCTTCGCCGCCTTGGCGATCCGCTCGTCCACTTCGACCTGATAGCCGTTGACGAGGCGGTTGGTCTCATTGGCCATGCCGGTCACTGCGATCAGCTCGGCGAACTGGGCATCGGTCATGCCGGCCTTGCGCGCCGAGGCG
>DATHQQ010000210.1:0-5658 GCA_035482595.1 Verrucomicrobiia bacterium | reverse complement strand
TGCTGAAGGAAACCCTCAACACCATGGTGGAGCAGCTCCGCTCCTTCGCCGCCGAGGTGACCCGCGTGGCGCGCGAGGTCGGCACCGACGGGCGCCTGGGCGGACAGGCCGTCGTGCCCGGCGTCGCCGGCACGTGG
This sequence comes from Verrucomicrobiia bacterium, assembly GCA_035482595.1. GTDB lineage: Bacteria > Pseudomonadota > Alphaproteobacteria > Dongiales > Dongiaceae > DASXQK01. Next base: position 5,521 of record DATHQQ010000210.1, on the reverse strand, counting down.
AAGGACCTGACCGACAACGTGAATCTCCTGGCGGCCAACCTCACCACCCAAGTGCGCAACATCGCCGAGGTCACCACCGCGGTCGCCCGCGGCGATCTCTCGCGCAAGATCACCGTCGATGTGAAGGGCGAGATTCTGGAGCTGAAGAACACCATCAATACCATGGTGGATCAGCTGAACGCCTTCGCCTCGGAAGTGACCCGCGTCGCCCGCGAGGTGGGGACCGAAGGCAAGCTCGGCGGCCAGGCGCAGGTGTCGGGCGTCGCCGGCACCTGGAAGGATCTGACCGATACCGTCAATGTGATGGCGGCCAATCTGACCGAGCAGGTGCGCGGCATTGTCAAGGTCGTCACCGCGGTGGCCGATGGCGATCTGAAGCAGAACCTCACGGTCAAATCCAAGGGCGAGGTCGCGGCCTTGGCCGAGACGATCAACAACATGACCGATACGCTCGCCATCTTCGCCGATCAGGTGACGAGCGTGGCGCGCGAGGTGGGCGTCGAGGGCCGCCTGGGCGGCCAGGCGAATGTTCCCGGTGCTGCCGGCACCTGGAAGGACCTCACCGGCAACGTCAACCTCCTGGCCGCCAATCTCACCACCCAGGTGCGCGCCATCGCCGAGGTGGCGACCGCCGTCACGAAGGGAGATCTCACCCGCTCCATTCAGGTCGATGCCCGCGGCGAGGTGGCGGAGCTCAAGGACAATATCAATACCATGATCGGCAACTTGCGCCTGACGACCGAGCGCAATACCGAGCAGGATTGGCTGAAGACGAATCTCGCGCGCTTCACCAACATGCTGCAGGGCCAGCGCGATCTGGCGACCGTCGGGCGCATCCTGCTCTCGGAGCTGACCATGCTGGTCGACGCGCAGCAGGGCGTGCTCTATCAGCACGAAACCGACGAGCCGGGCTTGCGGCTTCTGGCGACCTATGCCGACGACAGCACGAACGGCCATCCCGAACACATCGGAATCGGCGAAGGCCTCATCGGGCAATGCGCCATGGACAAGCGCCGCCTGGTCGTCGGCGAGGTACCGCCCGATGTCTCGCCCATCGGCTCCGGCCTCTTCAGGGTCGCGCCGCGCAATATCGTGGTCTTGCCGGTACTGTTCGAAGGCCAGGCAAAAGCCGTCATCGAGCTCGCCTCGGTTTCCCGCTTCACCACCCTGCAGCTTTCCTTCCTCGAGCAGTTGACCGCCGGCATCGGCATCGTGCTCAACAGCATCGAGGCGACGATGCAGACGGAGGGACTGCTGAAACAATCGCAGCAGCTCGCGACTGAGCTGCAGACCCAGCAGAAAGAGCTGCAGCAGACCAATGAAAAGCTGGAGCAGAAGGCCCAGCAGCTCGCCGAGCAGAATGTCGAAGTGGAGCGCAAGAACCAGGAAATCGAACAGGCGCGGCGTGCGCTGGAGGAGAAAGCCACCGAGCTGGCGCTGACCTCCAAATACAAGTCGGAATTCCTCGCCAATATGTCGCATGAGCTTCGGACCCCGCTGAACAGCATCCTCATCCTGGGCCAGCAGCTCGGCGACAATCCGGACGGAAATCTGACCGCCAAGCAGATCGAGTTCGCCCGCACCATTCACGGTGCGGGAACGGATCTCCAGAAACTGATCAGCGATATTCTCGATCTGTCGAAGATCGAATCGGGCACGGTCAGCATCGATGCCGAGGAGGTCGTCTTCACCGCCCTGGTCGGTGCGGTTGCGCGGCCCTTCCGCCATGAGGCCGACCGGCGGCGGCTGTCCTTCGAGGTGGCGATCGATCCCGACCTCACCCAGACCATGGTCACCGATTCCAAGCGCCTGCAGCAGGTGCTGAAGAACCTGCTCTCCAACGCCTTCAAATTCACCGAGCATGGCGGCGTGAAGCTGAGCGTCTCCCAGGCGACCTCCGGCTGGAACGAGGACCATCCCACCTTGAAGCAGGCGCCCACCGTGGTCGCCTTCGAGGTCTCCGACACCGGAATCGGCATTCCCTCCGACAAGCAGCGGCTGATCTTCGAGGCCTTTCAGCAGGCCGATGCCAGCACCAGCCGGAAATACGGCGGAACGGGCCTGGGGCTGGCGATCAGCCGCGAGCTCTCCAATCTCCTCGGCGGCGAGATCCAGCTGCGCAGCACCTCGGGCGTCGGCAGCACCTTCACCCTCTATCTGCCGCTCAAATATACCGGCTCCAGCCTATTCAGCCGGATCGGCGCGGCGTTGCCGCAGCAGGCGACGAACATCGCCTCGCCCCCCGCCGCGCCAGACCATCCGATCGACCAGATCTCCGACGACCGGCTCCAGCTGGAGCAGGGCGACACGGTTCTGCTCATCGTCGAAGACGATCCGCACTATGCCCGGGTGATGGTCGATCTCGCCCGGGACAGCGGGTTCAAGGTCCTGGTCGCCCATCGCGGCGCCGATGCGCTGACGCTGGCGCGCCGCTATAGGCCGAGCGCCGTTTCCCTGGATGTCTTCCTGCCGGACATGCTGGGCTGGACGGTTCTGAACCAACTGAAACAGGACCCGGACACGCGGCACATCCCGGTCCAGATCATCACACTGGATGAGAATCGCCAGCACGGGCTGGCGCGCGGCGCCTTCTCCTTCATGAGCAAGCCGGTCAATGCCCATGACCTGCATGCAGCCCTGACCCGAATCAAGGATTACGCCTCGCTACGCCGCAAGCGCCTGCTCCTCGTCGAGGACAATCTCGTAGAGCAGAGGAGCGTCGCCGAGCTGATCGGCCATGACGATATCGATATCATCATGGCCGGCGGTGGCGCGGAGGCGCTGGATATCCTGCACCGATCGCCCTGCGACTGCGTCGTGCTGGATCTCAAGCTTCCCGACATGTCGGGCTTCGACGTGCTGGAGAGGATTCGCGACGATGCCGCCCTGGCGGATCTGCCCGTGGTCGTGTTCACCGGACGGGCCTTGTCCCCCGAGGAGGATGTGAAGCTCCATACCATGGCCCGCAGCGTCGTCGTGAAGGGCGTGGAATCGCCGGAGCGTCTTCTCGACGAGACCGCCTTGTTCCTGCACCGGGTGGTCGCCGACCTTCCCGTGAACAAGCAGCGCATGATCGAGCGGCTGCACAGCTCCGACGAGGATCTGCTGGGCCAGACCGCCTTGCTGGTCGACGACGATTCCCGCAACATCTTCGCCCTCAGCAGCGTGTTGGAACGCCACGGGATGAAGGTGCTGACGGCCACCACCGGCAATGAGGCGGTGGCCCTCATCGATGCGCCGAACGACATCGCCATCGTGCTGATGGACATCATGATGCCGGGGATGGACGGTTATCAGACAATGCAGATGATTCGCGAGAACCCGGCGCTCCGCCGCCTGCCCATCATCGCCCTGACAGCCAAGGCGATGAAGGGTGACCGCGAAAAATGCCTGGAGGCGGGAGCCTCCGACTATCTCGCCAAGCCCGTGAATACCGAGCAGCTGCTGTCGGCGCTACGCCTCTGGCTGCACCGTTAGGCGCCCAGGCCGGAGGGAAAACATGGACGGGGAGGACAGGGTCAATATCCTGCTGGTCGACGACCAGCCGGCGAAGCTTCTGACCTACGAAGCCGTCCTCAAGGAACTGGGCGAGAATCTCCTGGTCGCCAATTCCGCCCGGCAGGCCTTCGACCATCTTCTGCGGGCCGATGTCGCCGTCGTGCTGATGGATGTCTACATGCCCGATCTCGACGGCTTCGAGCTCGCGCGCATGATCCGCGAGCATCCGCGCTTCCAGCAGACCGCGATAATCTTCATTTCGGCCGTGCTTCTGACCGATCTCGATTTCCTCAGGGGCTATCAGGTCGGGGCCGTCGACTATGTCCCGGTGCCGGTCGTGCCCGAGATTCTCCGCGCCAAGGTCAAGATCTTCGCCGAGCTTTATCGCAAGAGCCGCCAGCTCGAGCGGCTGAACCGCGAGCTGGAGCAGCGGGTCGCCGAACGGACAGCCGCCTTGGAGGCATCCACGGCGGAGCTGCGCCAGAAGGAGGAGCGCCTCCAGCTCGCCTTCGACGCGGCCCATATGGGCTGGTGCGATTGCGACCTGGATACCGGACAGGTCTGGTGGTCGTCGCGTCTGGCGCAAATGATCGGGCTTCCTGCCGACTCCGACGGCGGCAGCTTCGCGGAATTTCTGAACCACGTCGTCCCGGAAGACCGCGGGAAGTTCCTAGCCCTGGTCCAGGGCGGACCCGATAGCACCGGCAGCCAGGGCGGCGAGTTGCGCTTCAGCCGCCCGGACGGATCCATTCGCTGGTCCTTTGCCGCCGGCCAGCTGATCCGCCAGGAAGATCCTCGTCCCGCGCGCTTCACCGGCGTCTTCCTGGACATCACCGAGCGCAAGAAGGCCGAAGAGCAGCAGACCCTGCTCATGCGGGAGGTGGACCACCGGGCCAAGAACCTGCTCGCCGTCGTCCAATCCATGCTCAATCTGAGCAAGGCCGAGACGACCGCGGAATTCATCACGGCGGTCAGCGGCCGCATCAAGGCCTTGTCCCTGGCCCATACCCTGCTGTCGGAAAGCCGCTGGCAGGGCGTTGAGCTCGAGCGTCTGGTCGAGGAGGAGACTGCCCCCTTCGAGGGGCAGAAGGTACAGCGAATCCGCTTCGAGGGTCCCCCGGTTTCACTGCAGCCCGCGGCGGCGCAGTGCCTGGCCGTGACCCTCCACGAGCTCATCACCAATGCGGCCAAATATGGCGCCCTGTCCTCGTCCACCGGGCTCGTGACGCTCGAGTGGGAGCTGCGGGCGGAGGGGCTGGTGCTCCATTGGGTGGAACGGGGCGGCCCGCCCGTCACCCCGCCCGCGCGCCGCGGCTTCGGCACCAAGGCGATGACGGCCAGCATCGAGCAGCAGCTGGGCGGGCGGCTGAACCTGGATTGGCGGCCCGACGGGCTGCGCCTCCAGCTTTCGATTCCCAAGGAGAGCTTTCTCGCCCTCGATCGCCCGCAGGCGGCAAGCCGGCCCGCCCAGCCGGGCGCCGGGGCGCTTCCGTCGACCCTTGCCGCAGGCTCGCGGATACTTCTCGTGGAGGACGAGGCCCTGATCGGGGCCATGTTCAAGCAGCTTCTGAGCGACCTTGGCTTCGAGGTCGTGGGCCCGATCGCCAGCCTCGACCAGGCGGTCACCGCCGCCCATGGCGAAGATGTCCAGGGCGCCATATTGGATGTGAATCTCGGCGGGACGCCGATCTATCCGGTCGCCGATGCCCTCGAGGCGCGAGGCATCCCCTTCGTCTTCGTGACGGGCTATAGCGCGTCGAGCATCGATCGGCGCTACGCCAGCATCCCCGTCTTCGAGAAGCCCGTTCAGCCCGACAAGCTGAGCGAGCTGCTGGCGAACTGGCGGCTCGGTGCCGCGGACACGACCCCTCCCGCCGCGGTAGCTGTCTAAAGCTCCGCGCTAGCCCGGCTGGAAGATCGCGTAGTACTTCCTCAAGCTCTCGAGTGTTTCCCAGCTCCCCTTGAAGCCGGCGGGTATGACGAAGGCGCTGCCGGGGCCGAAGGTTTCGCCATGGCCATCGGC
>DATHQQ010000209.1:0-9788 GCA_035482595.1 Verrucomicrobiia bacterium | reverse complement strand
TGCCATCTCGATCATGGACGCCTATCGCCTGGCAAAGCTGCGCTGGGATGCCTTCCAGCGGCAGGGGACGTAGAGGGCCGAACGGGACTCCGATTACCCAGGGCTTGCAGACGAAGAAAATCCGACACGGAGGTCACGGAGGCTGTAGAGAGCACGGAGGAGAAAGGCCGTTGAGCCTCACTTGTCCGTGCACCTCCTCGTCAGCTCCGCGTCCTCCGTGTCAAACCTTACAGGCCTACCGACCCGTGTTCTTGATCAACCAAGCGGGTCGAGGGCTGGCAAACTCGTGGATGGTCGGCCTGCGCCGACCATGACGAGTGAGAGAGCGAGAAGGCGGCGCGTGGAGCGCCGCCGCGCGTCACACCACGCGGGAGGGCAGCGGCCGTCCCGCGAAGAAGGCCTCGAGATTGTCCACGGCTCGGAAGCCCATGCCATTGCGCGTCTCGGTCGTGGCGCTGCCGAGATGGGGCAGCAGGAAGGTATTGGGCAGCGGCGCATAGCCCGGATGGATCTTGGGCTCCCCCGTGAAGACATCGAGCCCCGCCGCCGCCAGCTTGCCGGATTTGAGCGCGGCGATCAGCGCCTCGTCATCCACCAGGGGACCGCGCGCCGTGTTCACCAGGATCGCGCCGTCGGGCAGCAGCGCGATGCGCTCGGCGTTGAAGAAGCCCGTCGTCTCCGGCGAGGCCGGCGCGTTGATCGACAGGAAATCGCAATGGGGCAGCATCTCCTCGGCCTTGGCATGGAAGGTGGCGCCCTGCTCGCGTTCCGCCGGCAAACGCGAGCGGTTGTGGTAGTGGATCGTCATGTCGAAGGCCCGCGCGCGCTTGGCGACCGCCTGGCCGATGCGCCCCATGCCGTAGATGCCCAGGCGCTTGCCGGTCATATCGACCCCCAGCATGGAGGTGGGAGTCCAGGATCCCCAGCGGCCCTCGCGCAGCATGAGCTGGCCCTCGTAGGCCCGCCGCGCCGCGCCCAGCATCAGGAGCAGGGCGATATCGGCGGTGGCGTCGGTCAGCACGTCGGGCGTATTGCCCACCACGATGCCCCGCGCCTTGCAGGCGGCGATGTCGATATGCTCGAAGCCGACGGAGAAGGTGGCGACGATGCGGATGCTGTCCGGCAGCCGGGCGACGACATCGGCCGTCAGCTTCTCGGTCGGGCAGGGCAGCAACCCATCGCAGCCGACGGCCGCCGAGATCAGCTCCTCCGGTCCGTAGAGCTTGTCTTCCTTGTTGAGGACCGCGTCAAAATCGCGGACGAGGCGCGCCTCCACGGGGGCGGGGAGCTTGCGGGTGACGAGGACGCGCGGCTTTTTGGCGGTGCTGGGCATGAGGCTGTTCCGAAGATTTCCCTGTTGCGTCTATCGCGATCCCGAGGGACATGATAGTCCAGCTTGCGACAAACCGGCGGACCCTAGAGGCGCATGAAACATTTGACAAGGCTGCTGCTGGCATCCTGGGTGCTGGCCGCCTCCCTTTTTTCCGTCGCGGCTTCGGCCGGCTCCGCGCCCCGGGCGGGCGAGCTCCTGCCGCACCGCGCCAGTTATCTCCTCTCCCTGGGACACAACCTGTCTGGGAGCGACGTCGTCAACGTCCAGGGCGTCATGGCTTATGAGTTCGCCGATGCCTGCGACGGCTGGACGACGACGCAGAAGGCCCGTCTCAAATTCTTTTATGATGATGGAAGGACGGATGAGGTCGGCTGGAATCTGAATTCCTGGGAATCGAAGGACGGGAAGCGCTACCACTTCTTCATGCGCAACCTCGAGGGCGACAATGTCACCTCGGAGTACAAGGGCGAAGCCGAGATGCCGGCGCCGGGCAAGGCCGGCCTGGTCCGCTTCGAGACGCCCGCTCAGAAGCAGCTCACATTGCCGCGCGGGACCTTGTTCCCGACCGCCCATAGCCTTGCCTTGTTCCGCCATCTGACGGCGGGCGACCCGACGTTTCTCGCCACCGTCTTCGACGGATCCGACGACAAGGGCGCGATCGAGATCAGCGCCGCGCTCGCCGGCAGCGGCAAGCCCGCTGCCGAGCAGGCAAAGCTCTCGCCGCTGCTGGCGGCCGGGCCGGTCTATCGCCTCAGCCTCGCCTTCTTCGCGCCTCAGGGCGAGGCGACGACGGGGGATGAGGCGACGCCCCAGCAGGAGCAGAGCGTCAGCATCTATGCCAATGGCGTCATCGACCGGCTGACCCTGGATTACGGCAGCTTCACGGTCGACGCGGTCTTGAAGAAGCTGGAGGGGCTCCCGGCGCCTGGCTGTTGAGGCTTGAGCTGTTGGGACTGGGGCTGTTGAGACTGGGGCTGTCGGCGTTGGAGCCGGCCACAAGCCCCCGGCCCTTGCGGATGGCATCCTCGCCCAGCCTGGCGCGCAGCGCATCCATCACCCGCTCGACCGTGACCTGGCGCTGATCGCCGCCGGCCAGCAGGTCCGGCTGGGTCACCTCGCTTTCCGGCGCGAGATCGGCGGCGCCGACGCCGATCAGCCGGTAGCGCCGGCCCGTGCATTCGGCCTTCAGCAGCGGCAGAGCCGCCTGATACAGCGCCTCGCCGAGCTGGGTCGCCGCAGGCAGGCGGCGCGAGCGGGTCAGGATCTTGAAATCCGAGGTCTTGAGCTTGAGGTGGATGCTCCGGCCCAGCAGGCCATAGCGCTTCATCCGCCGGGAGACCTTCTCGCAGAGCGGCCAGAGCTCGCCCGCCAGAAGCGCGGCGCTCGCGATATCCTCATCGAAGGTCGTTTCGGCCGAGATGCTCTTCATCTCGCCGTCCGGGTCGACCCGGCGGTCGTCCTCGCCCCGGGCGAACCGGTAGAGCCGGCGGCCGATGCTGCCGTAGCGGGCGACGAGCTCGATCTCCTGCGCGCCGCGCAGATCGGCGATGGTGGCGATGCCGTCGCCCGCCAGCCGGGCCTGGAGCGCCTTGCCCACGCCCCAGATCAGGCCGACCGGCTTGGGGCCGAGGAAGTCGATCGCCTCGCCGCGCCCGATCAGCGCGAAGCCGCGGGGCTTGTCGAGGTCCGAGGCGATCTTGGCCAAGGATTTGTTGTAGCTGAGGCCGATGGAGACGGTGACCCCGATACGCCGCTCGACCTCCAGCGCCAGGCGCGCCAGGCTGCGCGCCGGGCTGCCGTGATGCAGCTCGGCGGTGCCGGCGAGGTCAAGGAAGGCCTCGTCGATGGAGAGCGGCTCCACCAGCGGGGTGAGGGAGCGCATCATCTCGCGGATCTCCCCGCCCACGCGGGAGTATTTCGCCATGTCGGGGGAGATGACCGCCGCATTGGGGCAGGCGGCGAGCGCCTTGAACATCGGCATGGCGGAGCGCACGCCATAGAGCCGGGCGATGTAGCAGCATGCCGAGACCACGCCTCGCCGCCCGCCGCCGACGATGACCGGCCTGTCCTTCAAGGAGGGGTCGTCGCGCTTCTCGACGCTGGCATAGAAGGCGTCGCAGTCGATATGGGCGATGGCGAGATCGTCGAGCTCGGCATGGGCGATGAGGCGCGGCGAGCCGCAGGCGGGGCAGCGTCCCCCGCTCGCCGCGAGCCCATCCGCGGCGAAGCCGTGCAGGCAGTCGCGGCAGAGCGCCTTCAATCCGCCTCCTCCGGCCGCCAGAGCCATGCGGCGCCGCGCACACCGCTGGCATCGCCATGGCGGGGCGCCAGGATCCGGGTCGCGACGCGATCGGAGAAGACATAAGGCGCCAGCAGCCCCGGCAGGCGGTCATAGAGACGGGCGATCTTGGACATGCCGCCGCCGAGCACGATGGCATGGGGGTCGAGGATGTTGACGACATGGGCCAGCGCCCGGCCGAGCCGCCCCTCATAGCGAGCCAGGCTCGCCTCGGCGGCGGCGGTACCCGCCGCGGCCGCGGCGACGATATCGACCGCCGCCATCTCTTCCCCGCCATGGGCCGCGTGATCGCGGCTGAGGCCGGGTCCGGAGAGCCAGGTCTCGATGCAGCCCGCCCGGCCGCAATAGCAGCCGGGGCCGGGACGCTCGTCGTCCCGGGGCCAGGGCAAGGGGTTATGGCCCCATTCGCCGGCAATGCCGTCGGCCCCGCCCAGGAGCTGGCCGCCGATGACGATGCCGCCCCCGACGCCGGTCCCCAGGATGACCCCGAAGACGATGGCCGCGCCGGCGCCCGCCCCATCCGTCGCCTCGGAGATGGCAAAGCAATTGGCATCATTGGCCAAGCGCAGCGGCCGGCCAAGGGCACGCGCCAGATCCTCGTGGAAGGGGCGGCCGTTGAGCCAGGTGGAATTGGCGTTCTTGACCAGGCCGGTCGCGGGCGAGATCGTTCCCGGCATGCCGACGCCGACGAGGCCGGGGCCGCCGCCCGCCTGGCGCTCCGTCTCCGCCACCATCTCGGCGATGGTTGTCAGGGTTGCCTGGTAGTCCTCCCGCGGCGAGGCGCGCCGGAAGCCGCCTCGGGCGACGCCCTGCTCGTCGAGGGCGAGGGTCTCGATCTTGGTGCCGCCCAAATCGACGCCGATGCGCATAGTCGACTGTCCCTGAGTTGAGGGCGGGGCCGCCCCGAGTCCGGGAGCGAGGGTATCGAATTTGTTCGCTGAAGTCGTCATGGCCGGGCGAAGTCCCACGGCTGTCTGACTAAGCTAGGGCCGACAAGCTTCGCTCTCTCAACCGTCATGGTCGACGCAGGCCGACCATCCACGAGTTTGCCCTCACCAAGCTCGATCTTTCGCTGCAAGAGCCCGGCAACGGGCATGCATCTGGTGGAGAGGAAAAATCGGGACTTGGCTTTCCGTGACGGAGGGGTAGCAGCTTGGGGGCAGGTAAACTCGTGGATGGTCGGCCTTCGCCGACCATGACGGGAGGAGAGAGGCGCGCGGGTAGACTCACCGGGCGGCAGCGACTCTCCCCCCTCATGCAAAAGGCCGCCCGTTTGGCGGCCTTTCATCCGATCGTCGTCGCCGGCAGCGCCCTTCGGGCGCCGGATCTCACTTGATCTTGGCTTCCTTGAAGGCGACGTGCTTCCGGGCAACGGGATCGTATTTGCGGAACTCGAACTTCTCGGTCGAGGTCCGCGGATTCTTCTTGGTCACGTAGAAATAGCCGGTGTCAGCGGTGCTGACCAATCGGATCAGGACGGTCGTTTGCTTGGCCATGGCCTCAGTCTCCAAAAACAGGGGCGGAACATAGCCTGATCGGCTTCGCTGTCAAGGCCCGGATGGATCTGGCGTCCGGGGCGGGCCAGGGCAAGGTCCAAAGGTGAGCTAAAGCAAGGGGCGGCGCAAGATCCTGACCCGGCCGCCGGCATAGGAGTAACGCACCGCCGGCTCCGCGCCTGGGCGCAGCGCCAGCCGCCAGCGCCGGACCGCCTCCTCCAGCACGAAATTGGTCACATCGACCAGTTTCAGCCGGCCCACCTCGGAATGCCGGTGCCAACCCAGATCCTCCAGCTCGCCGTCCCCGGCGAGCGCACCCCGGCAGGCAGCCCCATCGGCGAGGAGAAAGCGAGTGTTGTAGCGCCGGTGCGAGCGGGTGGGGGTGATCGCCCGGCAGATGAAGTCGATGCCCTCCACAGCCTCCGGCGGCAGGCTGAGGCCCGACTCCTCCGCCGTCTCGCGGAGCGCGGCGCGCACGAAGGCGGCGGCGGGCCGGCGGCTTGCCCAGGCGAGCCCGGCCGCCACCGGCGGGGCGAGGGGCAGGGGCCGTCCCCGGCCGTCCCCAGGCTCCACCCGGCCGCCGGGAAAGACATAGATGTCCGGCAGGAAGCCGGCCCGGGCGTGGCGGCGACCCAGCAGCACTTCGGGATCGTCCCGTCCTCCCCGTAGCAGGACCAGGCCGGCAGCGTCGACGGGGCGGGGGATGGGGCTGGTCATTCTCGGGCCGGGTGCTGCGGGCGGCGGCCGCCGTCAGGGACGGACCGTATCCTGGGTCAGGGCCGATTGAGTGGCCGCCGTCTGTCCCGGCAAGGCGGCAAGCCCGATGGCCTCGTCATAGAGGCGAGGCTGGGTCAGAAGCCGAATCGCGACCTGCAGATCGACGGCCCGCTCGGATTTGTAGCCCGGGCAGGTCTCGCGCAGCTTGTCGAGGGCCGCGGTGTCCTCGGGCGAGGTCGTATTGCGGGCCTTCACCGGCACCGGCTTCAGCTTGCCTGCGCCGAGCTCGGACAGAAGGTCGGTCGCATCCTGGTCCCCGCCGTTGGTGCAGATCGAGGGCAGCACGCCGATATGGTTCAGGGTATAGCCCGAGGGCGCGTAGTACCGCGCCCAGGTCAAGGTGATCTCGCCGTTGTTGGGCAGGCGCGGCACGGTCTGGACCGTGCCCTTGCCATAGGAGTTGCTGCCGATCAGCACCGCGCGGCCGCTGTCCTGGAGGGCGGCCGCCACGATCTCCGAGGCCGAGGCCGAATTGCCGTTGATCAGGATCGCCATGGGCAAGCCGCTGGCGATGTCGCCGGGCGTGGCCTCGAAATACTGATGGCTGTCGGGGTTGCGGCCATGGGTCGAAACGATGCGCCCGCTCTCCATGAACAGATCGGCCACGGCCACGGCCTGATCGAGGACGCCGCCCGGATCGCCGCGCAGATCGAGGATCACCCCACGCATGCCCCGGATCTCGTTGCGGGCGTTCTCGAACTCGCGTCGAAGGCTGGCGGCGGTATCCTCGTTGAAGCTGTAGATGCGGAAATAGGCGATATCGCCCTCGCGCCGATAGGTCACCGTGTCGGGCACCACGAGGACACGGGTAATGGCGACGACCAGCGGATGGGCCAGGCTCTTGCGCTGGACGGTGAGGAGCACGCGGCTATCCACATTGCCGCGCAGCATGCTAACGACCTGTTGCTGATCCATCCCCTTGGTCGCAACCCCGTCGACCTCCGTGATGACATCGTCCGGGCGCAGGCCCGCCCGCTCGGCGGGCAAATAATGCTGGACGGAGAGGATCCGCACCATGCCGTTGTCGACCGAGACATAGACGCCGATCCCCCCGAAGCCTTCGCGGGCTGCCCGGTTTTCCGCCGCCTGGTCGCGACCCGAGTAGCGCGAGAAGGGATCGTTGAGCCGGGCCAGCATGCCGTTGAAGACCGCCTTGTAGATCACCTCGCTGTCGGCCTTGGCCAGGGCGGGGGAGGCCTTGCGGGCCGCGGCGATGCCGGCGGCGGTCAGCGCCGCCCAGTCGTCGGCCCCGAACTTGTCCGTGGTCGCCAAACCGGCCACGGCCTCGCCCTTGTAGAGCAGGTCGATCTTGTCGCCGTTGGGCTTGGCGGAAATATCCGGGTCGATGGCGGCGAGGCCGGAGAGTCCGCCGATGGCGAGCGTCTCCATATCGACCTTGCGGATGTAGAGGTCGTCGATGTCCTCATAGGCGGAGGTAAACATCCGCAGGTCGCGGTCATAATCGGAATTGGCGGCGAGAGGCGAGCTGGCCGTGCTGCAGCCGGCGACGGCCATAAACAGCAGAAGCGTCGCCAACCGGCGCCTCAACGAAAACCGTCCCGAAGCCAACGACATCTATGCCCGATTCCTCGGCCGGCGTCGGAATCGCCCGACACCGACAAGCTATACTTAGCAGATAGTGTGACAGTGACTAGGGGAGCACAGTTCTAATCGCGTGAGATTATTGCGGTTTCCGCTGCACTGCGGCGGAATCGCCACAGGCGCTAGCTACGCTTCCGAGAGCGGCGGCTCGGACGGCTGCCGGGCCGAGCTCGGGGCGGGCCCTTGGCTTTGCTCGGCTTTCTGCCGCGTGGCGGCGCCGGTGCCGCGATGGGCGTCGAGTCCACGCTCTCGCCCTCGATCAGCTCGAGCAGCAGACCGCCGGTCAAAGGCTCGGCCTGGACCAGCCGGACCGCGACCCGCTCGCCGAGTCGGTAGGTCCTGCCCCACCGCCGCCCGACCAGCGCGTGGTTGCGCTCGTCGTGATCGTAGAAATCCGAGGGCAGGCTCGAGATGGGGACGAGCCCGTCGGCGCCCGTATCCGCCAGCCGCACGAAAAGCCCGAAACGGGTGACGCCCGTGACGCGCCCCGCCAGGATCTCGCCGACGCGCTTGGCGAGGAAGGCGGCGATGAAACGGTCGCCCGCGTCGCGCTCGGCCGCCGCCGCCCGGCGCTCGGTGGTGGAGATATGCTCGCCGATCGCCGGGAAGCGCTCCTCCGCATCGGGGGGCAGGCCGTCATCGCCGAGCCGGCAGCCGTCGATCAAGGCGCGATGGACCAGCAGGTCCGAATAGCGGCGGATCGGCGAGGTGAAATGGCAATAGCGAGCGAGCGCCAGGCCGAAATGGCCGATATTGACCGGGCTGTAGACCGCCTGGGACTGGCTGCGCAGCACGAGCTCATGGACCATCTCGGCGAAGGGCGAGCCTTTGACGCGCTCCAGAAGCTGGGTGAACATCTTCGGGCGCAGCACCTGCCCCTTGGCGAGATTGAACCCGAGGGTGGCGACGAACTCGCGCAGTGCCTCCACTTTGGCGGCATCCGGGGCGTCATGGACCCGGTACATGCAAGGCCGCCGTGCGCGCTCCAGGGTTTCGGCCGCTGCCACGTTGGCGGCGATCATGAATTCCTCGATCAGGCGATGGCTGTCGTGGCGCCGCCGGGGCTCGATGCTGCGCACCTCGCCCTGCTCGTCGAGCAGGATGCGCCGTTCCGGCAGATCGAGATCCAGGGTGCCGCGGCGCTGGCGCGCGGCCAGCAAAGCGCGAAAGGCGCCATAGAGCGGCTCGATCACCGGGGTGATCAGCGGCGCCGTCGTCTCGTCCGGCCGGCCGTCCGCCGCCGCCTGGACCTGGTCATAGGTCAGGCGGGCCGTGGAGCGCATCAGCCCGCGCATGAAGCGGTGGCGGAGCTTGCGCCCCTCCGCATCTATGACCATGCGCACGGCGAGGCAGCCGCGATCCTCCTTCGGCTTCAGGGAGCAGAGGCCGTTGGAGAGCGCCTCCGGCAGCATGGGCACGACGCGGTCGGGAAAATAGACCGAGTTGCCCCGCCAATAGGCGGCGCGGTCCAGGGCATCGCCGGGGCCAACGTAATGGCCGACATCGGCGATGGCGACCCAGAGGAGGAAGCCGCCGGGGTTCTTGGGATCGTTGTCGGGCTCCGCCAGCACCGCATCGTCGAAATCGCGGGCGTCCTCGCCGTCGATGGTGACCAGGGGCATCGACCGCAGGTCGGTGCGGCCCTCGGGACCGACAGGCTGGGCCCCAGCCGCGAGCGCCATGGCATCGGCGTCGAAACCGACCGGGATGTCATGCTCATAGATGGAAAGCAGGCTCGCCGAGCGCGGGCCGCCATGGGGACCCAGACGCTCCACCACCCTTGCCTGGGGCTGGCCGAAGCGCATGCCCGGCAGGGCCTGGGCAAGGACGATCTCGCCGGCTTGCGCGCCCGCGGCATCCGCCGCGGCCACGCGATATTCGTTGCGGGACTTGCGGCCCGAGGGCCGGATGCGTCCGACGCCGTCGGAGCCGCGATCATAGACTCCAACGATGCGAGGCGGCGGCGCCTCCAGCCGGCGGATGACGCGCCCCTTATAGCTCGTCTCGTCGATGCGGCGCAGCCGTGCCAGCACGCGATCACCCCGGGCATAGGCCGGCTTGGCGGTCCGGTCGGGGACGAGGAAGATCCGCGGGGCCTCGCCGTCGCCCGCCCCGTCGCTGCCGGCCCCCTCGCTGCCCGGCGCGGGCGCTGCCATCAGCTCGCCATCGGTATCGGGGCCCAACACGGTGAGCACGGTCACTTCCGGCAAGGCGCCGGGGGCGCCCATGCGCCGGTGCCGGCCGCGGTCGATCTCGCCCGCATGTTCGAGATCCTTCAGCA
>DATHQQ010000208.1:0-15964 GCA_035482595.1 Verrucomicrobiia bacterium | reverse complement strand
GGCGACCCAGAGCGGGGGCAAAGTGGCGACGGCAAGCTTGATCAGCAGGAAGGACCCGCCCCACATGGCCGAGAGGAGCAGCAAGAGCACATAGTCGCGGCCGCTGGCCGCCAGAGGAGTAGGCCGATCCGCCATGCTTGGCTTGGGGGTCCGGGCCGCCGCTCAGCCGACGGCAGGCGCCTGCCTGGCGCGGGCCAAGGCCTCGCGCAGGGCCTCGGCCAGATCCTGGCGCTCGGGCGGCGAAAGAAAGCTGCCGATGGTCAGGCGCTTGCCATGGGAGGCGAGGGACAGCTGGCTCCCATGCTCCGGTGGATCATCCATCTCGACCCGGAGCCAATAGGGCTGGAAACTCCAGGACTGGACCTTGCCGCGGGGATCGCGGCGCTCGACGGTGAGCAGGGCCGGTGTGAGCCGGACCCGCTCGCGCATCCGCGCCGCCCGGTAGTTGAGGCGGAAGCAGACATAGAAGAGCAGCCATTCGGCGCCGCAGAAGCCGAAGATGGGCCAGGCGCCCATGACCAGGAAGGCGGCGCCGAAGCCGAAGCCCACCAGCCCCGCGATGGCCATCAGCAAGGCGAAGCCCCGGGGGCTCAGGCTGCGGTGGGGGGTGAGCAGGGCGTCGAACAGCACCGGCTCTGCGGCGTGATCCTTCATCGCTGGAATATAGAGTCCGCGCCCCCGGAGGGCTAGACTCCGCCGCGCGGGAGGGGGAGCAGACCATGGCCAAGAAGAGTCGAAGCAGCAGCGGTCGCCTGAAGCCGGCGGAGATCGCCGAGGTTTTCGACCGTTTCGCGGCCGCCGACCCCGATCCGCGGGGCGAGCTCGGCTTCATCAATCCCTATACCCTGCTGGTGGCGGTGGTGCTGTCGGCCCAGGCGACCGACGCCAGCGTCAACAAGGCGACCGAGCCGCTGTTCAAGCTGGTCGACACCCCCGCGGCGATGGTGAAGCTGGGGGAGACGAAGCTCAGGGAATACATCCGAACCATCGGCCTCTACAACACCAAGGCCAAGAACATCATCCGCCTCAGCCAGATGCTGATCGAGCAGCATGGGGGCGAGGTGCCGGTGGACCGCGACATCCTGGAGACCCTGCCGGGGGTCGGCCGCAAGACCGCCAATGTGGTGCTGAACGTCGCCTTCGCCCACCCGACCCTGGCGGTCGACACCCATATCTTCCGCGTCTGCAACCGCACCGGCCTGGCGCCGGGAAAGACGCCGCGGGCGGTCGAGGACGGGCTGGAGAAGGTCGTGCCCCCGGAACGCAAGCTCCACGCCCATCACTGGCTGATCCTGCACGGACGCTATGTCTGCAAGGCCCGCAAGCCCGACTGCCCCGCCTGCCTGATCAACGACATTTGCCGGTACAAGGCGAAGACGGTCGATCTCGCGAACCCCAGCGATTAGTCGACGGCAACAGCTTCCATGGCCGGGCGAAGTCCCGCGGCCGTCCCGATGAGGCTTGCGGCGGCAATCGGACTGATGTTGGTTAGGAAGCGATGGCCCTGAAGACAGCTCCCCGACAAATGCGCCGGATCGAGGACTACGCCATGATCGGCGATTGCCGCACCGCGGCGCTGGTCGGGCGGGACGGATCGATCGACTGGCTCTGCCTGCCGCGCTTCGACGGCGAGGCCTGCTTTGCGGCCCTTCTGGGCAAGCCCGAGCATGGCCGCTGGCAGATCGCCCCCAAGGCGCCGGCGCAGGTGACGCGCCATTATCGCGACGGCAGCCTGGTGCTCGATACCCGCTTCGAGACCCGGAGCGGCATCGTCTCCGTCGTCGATTTCATGCCCATGGGCCGGCCCGAGAGCAGCATCGTGCGCCGGGTCATCGGCCGCGCCGGGCGGGTGGCGCTCCATGCCGAGCTGGTCCTGCGCTTCGACTACGGCATCACCGTGCCCTGGGTCAGCAGCGGGGCCCACGGGGTGCTGACCGCGATTGCCGGTCCTCATCTACTGGCACTCAGCGGCAGCGTGCCGATGCGGGGCAAGGATCTGCGCTCCGTCGCCGATTTCACCATCGCCGCCGGCGAGAGCCATTCCTTCGTCCTGACCCATGGCCCTTCGCATCTGCCGGTCCCGCGGCCCTTCAACGCCAAGGTCGCCCTCACGGCGACGGAGAAATTCTGGCGCGGCTGGTCGGGGAGCTGCGGGGATGTGGGGGAGTGGAGTGCGGCCGTCCGCCGCTCCCTCATCACGCTGAAGGGCCTCAGCTTCGAAGCCACCGGCGGCATCGTCGCGGCACCCACGACCTCCCTGCCCGAGCTCATGGGCGGCGAGCGCAATTGGGATTACCGCTATTGCTGGCTCCGGGACGCGGCCTTCACCTTGCTCGCCTTCCTCAATGCCGGCTATCGCGAGGAGGCCCATGCCTGGCGGGACTGGCTGCTGCGGGCGGTCGCCGGCAGCCCCGACCAGATGCAGATCATGTATGGCCTCGCCGGCGAGCGCCGACTCGACGAATGGCAGGTGCCCTGGCTGCCGGGCTTTGCCGGATCGGCCCCGGTGCGCATCGGCAATGCGGCGGCGGGCCAGCTGCAGCTCGATGTCTATGGCGAGGTCGCCGATGCTCTCGCGCTGGCGCGCAAGGGCGGGCTCACTTCTGTGAAGCGCAGCGTCGCCATTACATACTCATGGCTGGCGCATCTGGCGCGCATCTGGCATCAGCCCGACAACGGCATCTGGGAGGTCAGGGGCAAGCCGCAGCATTTCACCCATTCCAAGGTGATGGCCTGGGTCGCCTTCCGCCGCGCCGCCGATTCCCCCGATCTCGACCGGGCGGCGCGCCGCCATTGGGGAAGGCTGGCGGACCGCATCCACGGCGAGATCTGCCGCAACGCCTTGGACCCCCGGGGCGGGCATTTCGTCCAGGCCTATGGCTCGCGGCGTCTGGATGCCAGCCTGCTGCTGTTGGCCATCGTCGGCTTCCTGCCGCCTGATGATCCGCGCCTCATCAAGACGGTGGCGGCTATCGAGCGCCGGCTCCTGGTCGATGGGCTGGTCCTGCGCTATGAAACCGACCGCCGTCTGGACGGGCTGCCCCAAGGGGAGGGCGCCTTTCTCGCCTGCAGCTTCTGGCTGGTCGACAATTATGCCCTGATGGGCCGGCGGGAGGATGCAAGGCGGCTCTTCCTTCATCTCCTTGGGCTTTGCAATGATGTCGGCCTGCTGTCGGAGGAGTATGATCCCCGCGCGCGGCGCTTCCTCGGCAATTTCCCTCAGGCCTTCTCCCATGTCGCCTTGGTCAATACGGCCTTCGGCCTGATGCGGGCCGAGGGGCCGACACGGCAAGTGACCGCCCCGCGGAAGCGCGCGCCGGTGGCGCGGCACGAATGAGAAACGAGACCACGGAGGAATGCGAGAATGAGGATCCTCTCCATCGACATCGGCGGCACCGGCCTCAAGGCCTCGGTCATCGATCAAAAGGGCAAGATGCTGGCCCCGCGCCAGAGGGTGGCGACACCCCATCCCTGCCCGCCGGCTCTCCTGCTCAAGACGGTGGGCGAGCTGGTGAAGGCGCTGCCGGCCTTCGAGCGGATCTCCATCGCCTTTCCCGGCGTGGTGCGCGACGGCAAGGTGCTGACGGCCCCCAATCTGGGCACGGCGGCCTGGGCCGGCTTTCCCTTGGCCGTGGAGATGTCGAAGCGCTTCGGCAAGAAGCCGGCCAAGATCGTCAACGACGCCGAGATGCAGGGGCTCGGCATCATCAAGGGCAAGGGGCTGGAGCTGGTTCTGACGCTAGGGACCGGTGCCGGCACCGCGCTGTTTCGCGAGGGCGTGGCGAGCCCGCATATGGAGCTGGGGCAGCATCCCGCCCATGGCCATGAGACCTATGACGAGTTCATCGGCCGGGCGGCGTTGCAGAAACTCGGCAAGCGTCGCTGGAACAAGCGCGTCGAGAGGGCGGTCCAGCAGCTCGACACCCTGCTGAACTTCGACCAGCTCCACATCGGCGGCGGCAATGCACGCCATCTGACCTTCCGGCTGCCGCGCAATGTGCGGATCGAATCCAACGATGCGGGGATCGAGGGTGGCGCCGCCCTGTGGCGGGCCCCGAAGAAGCTGCCGCCCGCGAAGGCGATAAAGGCGCGTTAGTCTTGCCTCAGCTGCCGATCGCCTTGTGGCGGGATTGGCTGAGGACGGCGAGGCAGGGGTTGATGGGGTCGCCCGTATATTTCTGCGAACGCGCCTCGGCATGGGAGACCGCCATGCCGTCGCTGCCGGGATAGAGATAGACATCCACCACGCAGCCCTGGCCGCGGTATTGCCAGACCTGGGCGGGATCGTCGAGGCGGACCATCCCCGGCTTACCCAGCCATTGCTCGAGCTTGGTGGGATTGGCGCCGAGCAGATTTCCGGCGGTAGGCGTGAAGTCGGCCTGCTGAGCGTCAGGGGCCGAGTCCGCCGTCGTCTTCAGATGCGGCGTTGCACAAGCCGCCGGCAATAGAGAGAGGGCCACAATCGCTGTCACCCGAAATGCCCTGATCGCGCCCCCAACCCACATGGCAGTAATAGCTCGCCTATCGCCCCTCAGCCGTTATGAGACTCGGGGCTGTCGGGGAGCATATCCGCCGTTTCGCCGTCGACGGCCCCATGCGCCGTCATGCCGGATTCCATCGCAGCCCCGGTCGTGAGCACGTCGATCTGGCCGGCGATGATGCCGCCGCGGGCGATCTCGATCTGGCCGTAGCGGATGTTGCCGTAGACCCGGCCGGTGGAATGAATGATGAGCTTGTCGCTGGTGACCAGCTCGCCCTCGAAGACACCGCTGATCTCGGCGGATTCGATCTGGGCCTTGCCCTTGAACACGCCGGTCGCGGAGACTTCGATCGCCCGGCTGTCGGACAGCACGGCCTCGACCCGTCCTTCCACCACCAGGAGATCGCAAGCCCGAATCTCGCCGCTGAGGGCGATCTCGCGGCCGACGATCAGCTTCTTGCCTTCGTTATCGCCAGGTGCCGAGGGCCGGATATCCGGCCGCCGGCCCGTCGTCGCCGTCACATCGGGGGCGCGCCGCGCCGGCTCTGCCGGCGCCGGGGCACGCGGTGCCGGCGCCATGGCGCTGTCGGCGCGATACATCCGCGGCCCATCGGAGGCCGGCGTGGCCGGCGCCTCCGGCGTCACCCGTGCACCGCCGTCATCTCTGCGTTTTCCGAACATGAGAAAGCCCCCTTTCCAGTCCTCTGTCTTCAGCCCGCCACCCGACTCCCACCCCGCGGCCGCTCCTGGCGCATCGCCTCGAAGAGATGCAGGGCGAAGGCCGTGGCGGCGATTGGCGCGACCAGATTGAAGACGGGAATGGTCAGCATCACGGCGATGACCATGCCCGCCAGCGTCAATCGCCCGCGGTAGGCGCGCCGCATGGCGTCGGCTGTGCGTTCGTCGAGCCGGCGATAGGCCACCAGCTCGAAATACTCACGACCCAAAAGATAGCCGTTCACCGCGTAGAACACCACGAGATAAAGCGGCGGAAAGACGAGAAGGATGAGATATATAGGCACTAACACCAGGTTAAGAAACAGGGCGACGGCGGCGAAGCGGAGCGTGCCGAGAAGCTGGGCGGCGAGGCTCTGGGAACGGGGGGCGGGCCGGCCGGGGTAGTAGCGCTCCTCCACCGCCTCGGCCACCTCGTCCAGGAAGAACGAGGCGACGGCGGTCACCGCCACGGGGAAGAGAAACCAGACCAGGACGAGGGTGAGGAGGATGGTCCCGGCATGGGCCACCCAGTCGACCCAATGGGCCAGCCCCGAGGCCACCCAACCCCCCAGATACCAGAACAGGATGGCCAATATCGCGAAGGAGAGGAGGGCGCCGGCGAGGCTCTTCCAGACGACCGCCCGGACGCGCGGGTCATCGAATTGGGCGAGGGATCGGGCGAAAGCCTGGAACATGGGCGGACGACTCGCTGCGGGAGGCCATTATCCGGCCCGGCGCCGGCCTTGCAAGCGGACCGCCGCCTGGGCATAGTCCGCCGCGATTTTCCGGCGCCGGCTGGTTTCCCACCAAATTTGCTGGGGGGCCGCTTCCGAGACCGGTTTTCTCCAGATGAAGGGTAAGCGATCGATCATGGCCGAAGGGTCTTTCGACGCAGGTTTGTTCGACGTCGTGGGTATCGGCAATGCCATTGTCGATGTCCTGGCCCATGCCGAGGAGGGATTCCTGGCGCAGCACGGCCTGAACAAGGGCACCATGACCCTGATCGACGCTGCGCGGGCGACGGCGCTCTATGGCGCCATGGGCCCCGGGATCGAGGTTTCCGGCGGCTCCGCCGCCAATACCATCGCCGGGCTCGCCTCCCTGGGCAGCCGGGCCGGCTACATCGGCAAGCTGGGCGCCGACGAGCTGGGGCGGATCTTCCGCCACGACATCCGGGCCAATGGCGTTGCCTTCGAGACTCCCGTCACCACCTCCACCACGCCGACGGCACGCTGCCTGATCTTCGTCACCCCCGACGCCCAGCGGACCATGAACACTTATCTCGGCGCCTGCATCGAGCTGTCGCCGCAGGATATCGACCCGGCGATGATCGGCCGGGCCAAGGTCACCTATCTGGAGGGCTATCTCTGGGATCCCCCGGCGGCCAAGCAGGCCTTCCTCAAGGCGGCCCGGATCGCCCATGAGGCGGGCCGCAAGGTGGCCCTCAGCCTCTCCGATCCCTTCTGCGTCGATCGCCACCGCGACGAGTTCCGCGATCTGCTGCGCGACCATGTGGATATCCTCTTCGCCAATGAGGCGGAGATCTGCTCCCTCTGGCAGGTCGATCGCTTCGATCGGGCCCTGGAGCTGACCCGGGGCCTGTGCGAGACCGCAGCCCTGACCCAGAGCGCCAAGGGCTCCCTGGTTTTGTCCGGGGCGGAGACCCATATGATCGAGGCTGCTCCCGTGGCCCGGGTGGTGGATACCACCGGGGCGGGCGATCTCTATGCCGCGGGTTTCCTTCATGGCTATTGCCGCGGCCTTCCGGCCACTGACTGCGGCCGTTATGCGTCCATTGCCGCGGCCGAGGCCATTTCCCATTTCGGTGCCCGGCCGGAACGGCCGCTGGCTCAGCTCCTGCTCACCGACTCCTGACCACCGACTTCTGAATCGAGATGACATCGTGACCCGACTGCACAACCTCGCCATCATCGCCCATGTCGACCACGGCAAGACGACCATGGTCGATCAGCTCCTGCGCCAATCCGGCTCCTTCCGCGCCAACCAGCAGGTGGCGGAACGGGTCATGGATTCCAACGATCTGGAGCGCGAGCGCGGCATCACCATCCTCGCCAAATGCACCTCCGTCGCCTGGAAGCAGGATCGCCTCAACATCGTCGATACCCCCGGCCATGCCGATTTCGGCGGCGAGGTCGAGCGCATCCTCAGCATGGTCGACGGCGTGGTCGTGCTGGTGGACGCGGCCGAGGGGCCGATGCCCCAGACCAAATTCGTCACCATGAAGGCGCTGGCCCTCGGCCTGCGCCCCATCGTCGTCATCAACAAGGTCGACCGGCCCGATGCCCGCCCGCATGAGGTCCATGATATGGTCTTCGACCTTTTCGCGGCCTTGGGGGCCACCGACGAGCAGCTCGATTTCCCGACCCTCTTCGCCTCCTCCAAGCTCGGCTGGGCCGTGGCCGACCTCGCGGATGAGAAGGTCGACATGACGCCGCTGTTCGACCTGATCGTGAAGCATGTGCCGCCGGCCGAGGGCGATGCCACCAAGCCCTTCGCCATGCTGACCACGACGCTGGAATATGATTCCTATCTCGGCCGCGTGCTGACCGGGCGCATCCATACCGGCACGGCGAAGGTCAATATGCATGTCAAGGCCATCGCCCCGGACGGGCGGGTGATCGAGCATGCCAAACTCAGCAAGCTGCTGGCCTTCCGCGGCATCGAACGCGTATCCATCGAAAGCGCCGAGGCGGGCGATATCATCGCCATCGCCGGGCTCGAGCACACCACGGTCGCCGATACGATCTGCGAGCCCGAGCTGATCACGCCCATCGATTCGACCCCGGTCGATCCGCCGACCCTCTCCATGACCATCTCGGTGAACGATTCCCCGCTGGCGGGCCGCGAAGGCGACAAGGTGACGAGCCGCATGATCCGGGCGCGGCTCTTCCGCGAATCGGAAGGCAATGTCGCCATCAAGGTCCGCGAGAGCGAGGGCAAGGATGCCTTCGAGGTCGCGGGCCGCGGCGAGCTGCAGCTGGGCGTGCTGATCGAGCAGATGCGCCGAGAGGGCTTCGAGCTCTCGGTCGGCCGCCCGCGCGTCATCTTCCGCCAGGATCCGGAGACGGGCCAGCGGCTGGAGCCCATCGAGGAGGTCCAGATCGATGTCGATGACGAGCATACCGGCATCGTGGTCGAGCAGCTGGGCACGCGCCGCGGGGAGCTCATCGACATGCGGCCCTCGGGCGGCGCCAAGACGCGTATGACCTTCCATGTGCCCTCGCGCGGCCTGATCGGCTATCACGGCCAGTTCCTGACCGACACCCGCGGCACCGGCATCATGAGCCGGCTGTTCCATGCCTATTCCCCCTACAAGGGCACGATAGAGGGACGGCGCAACGGCGTGCTGATCTCCAACGGCGCCGGCAATGCCGTCGCCTATGGCTTGTGGTATCTCCAGGACCGGGGCCCGATGTTCATCCAGCCCGGCACACAGGTCTATGCCGGCATGATCATCGGCGAGCATAGCCGCGGCAATGATCTCGAGGTCAATCCGCTGCGCAGCAAGCAGCTGACCAATATCCGCACCACCTCCAAGGACGAGGCGGTCCGCCTGACCCCGCCGCGCCAGATGACGCTGGAAGTCGCGATCGCCTATGTCCAGGACGACGAGGAGGTGGAGGTGACGCCCAAGAGCATCCGGCTGCGCAAGGTGATGCTCGACCCCAACGCCCGCAAGCGCGCCGATCGCGCGGCGGAGGCCGCGGACGCGAGCTAGGTCATCGTGGCCTCCCCATCACGAAAACTCCCTCGCCCCCCGCAGGGGGGAGAGGGCCGAGGTGAGGGGGGCCGCTCGGCTCTAGCCGCTTCGTGAACCGCTGGCGCCGCGCGCTGGCGGTCTACGCCGATCCCAAGATCTTCCTGATCACGGTGATGGGCTTCTCCAGCGGCCTGCCGTTGCTGCTGACCCTTTCGACCCTCTCCTACTGGCTGGCCAAGCTGGGCGTCAGCAAGACTTCCATCGGGCTTTTCGCCGCCGTCGGCGTGCCCTACAGCTTCAAGTTCCTCTGGGCGCCCCTGCTCGACCAGATTCGGCCGCCCTTCCTCGGCCGCCGGCGCGGCTGGGCCATCGTCATCCAGGTGGCGCTGGCGCTGGCGATCCTTGCGATGGGCTTCACCGATCCCGCGGTCAATCCCTGGTGGACAGCGCTGGCCGCCGTGGTGGTGGCCTTCCTCTCGGCCAGCCAGGACATCGTCATCGATGCCTATCGGATCGAGATCTTGTCGGAAGAGGAACAGGGTGCAGGCTCGGCCGCGACCCAGGTCGGCTATCGCTTCGGCCTTCTTGCCGCGGGGGCAGGTGCCCTGGCGCTGGCCGATTTTGTCGCCTGGCCCGTGGTCTTTGCCATCCTCGCCGGGCTGATGAGCATCGGCGTCGTCGCCTTCGTGGTGGCGCCGGAGCCCCCGGCCCCACCTCTGCCGGAGCGCGAGAGTTTCACCGCCTGGTTCATGCGCGGCGTGGTTGGGCCACTGGCGGAATTCTTTCTGCGCCGCGGTGCGATCGTCATTCTGCTCTTCGTGCTGCTCTATAAGTTCGGCGATGCCATCAGCGGAACCATGGCCACGCCTTTCTATGTCGAGCTCGGATTTACGGGCGTGGAGATTGCCGCCGTGACCAAGGTCTTCGGCATCGTGGCCTCGCTGGCCGGCACGCTGGCCGGCGGTCTTCTGGTGGCGCGTTTCGGCATCATGCGCGCGCTTTTCATCGGCGGCGTTCTGCAGGCGGCGGGGATCCTGCTCTTCGTGCCCTTGGCGCTCAGCGGCCATGACACGGCCTGGCTCGCCATCGCCGTGGGGGGCGACAATTTCGTCGGCGGGCTCGGCTCGGCGGCCTTCGTCGCCTATCTTTCCGCCCTCTGCAATATCGCCTTCACCGCCACGCAATACGCGCTGCTCTCCTCCTTCATGGCCGTAGGCCGGACCTTGCTCTCCTCGGGGAGCGGCTGGCTGGCGCAGCAGATGAGCTGGCCCGCCTTCTTCACCATCTCCGCGGCTTTGGCGATCCCGGGATTGCTGCTGCTTTTTTGGTTGATGCGCCTCTACCCAACGGAGCGTGCCGGCTATGCCCAACAGCGCGCCTGAACGGATCGCCGTCATCGAGGGCGACATCACGGCCCTCGATGTCGATGCCATCGTCAATGCCGCCAACCGACATCTCGAGGCGGGTGCCGGGGTCTGCGGGGCCATCCACCGCGCCGCCGGGCCGGAGCTGGCCAAGGCCTGCGCGCGGGTCGGCGGCTGCCCTACCGGCGAGGCGCGGCTGACGCCCGGGTTCAAGCTGAAGGCCCGCCATGTGATCCATGCCGTGGGCCCGGTCTGGCAAGGCGGCGACAAGGGCGAGGATTCCCTGCTCGCCGGCTGCTATGGCAGCAGCCTGGAGATCGCCGCAGCGAACGGCATTCGCAGCATCGCCTTTCCCGCCATCTCCACCGGCATCTATGGCTATCCCCTGGATCGGGCGACCGGGATCGCCATCGCCGCGGTGCGCGAGGGACTCGCGCGCCATCCGGAGATCGAGCGGGTCGTCTTCTGCTGCTTCGGTGCCGAGCCGGCGGCGCTCTACCGCCGGCTCTTGTCCGAATGAGCATCGCGGGGCTTTCGCCGGCCCGCATTGCCGCGCTGACCGCCGCGGAGGATCGTCGCTTCAAGGAGAGCCGGCCGAAATCCCAGGCCATGCTCGCCCGCGCCCGGGGCGTCATGCCGGCGGGCGTGCCCATGCCATGGATGGCGGGGCTGCAGCGCCACGATCCGATTTTCGTCGCGACGGGCCGAGGGGCTTCCTTCACGGATATCGACGGCCATCGCTATGTCGATTTCAACCTCGTCGATCTCGCGGGCTCGCTGGGATTCGCCCCGCCTGCGGTGGTCGAAGCGGTGCAGAGGCGGATGGCGGCGGGCAGCTCATTCCTGCTGCCGACGGAAGACGGCCTCATCGCTGGCGAGCTCCTGGCCGCCCGCACGTCCATGCCCTTCTGGCAATTCACCGGCTCGGCCACCATCGCCAATACCGAGGCGATCCGCATCGCCCGGCTGATGACCGGGCGCGAGCGCGTGCTGATGTTCGACGGCAAGTATCACGGCCATCTCGACGACGCCTTGGTCTCGAGCGACGGGGATGGCGAGCATGCCGAGCTGCTCGGCCTGCCCAAGGGGATCGAGCAGAAGGCGCGCACCGTGCCCTTCAACGATCTGGCGGCGCTGGAGCGCGCGCTCGCGCTCGGCGACACCGCCTGCCTGATCGCCGAGCCCATGCTGACCAATTGCAACATCGTCTTTCCCGCGCCCGGCTTCTGGCCCGAGGCCGAGCGGCTGGCGAAGGCGGCGGGCGTGCTGCTCGTCATCGACGAAGCCCATACCCATTCCTTCGCTTACGGCGGGCTGACGCGGCTCTGGGGCCTGCGCCCCGATATGCTGATCCTGGGCAAGGGCTTCGGCACCGGTGTGCCCTTCGCCGCCTATGGCGTCACGGCGGAGATTGCCCGCCTCATGGAGCGCAATCTCAACAGCGATCCGGGCGGGCGGGGCCTGGCGCTGGGCGGCACGACCTATGCCAGCGCGCTGGCTTTGACCGCGGCCCGGGCGGCGCTGGAATCCTGCATGCGCGAAGCCGACTATGCGCGGGTCGATGCTCTGGGGCAGCGCCTGGCGACAGGGCTGGCGGCGATCTTCCGCCGCCAGGGCCTCCCCTGGCGCGCGCCCGTCATCGGCGGGCGCGCCGGCTGGGTGCTGGCGCCCGAGCTGCCGCGCGACGCCGAGCAGTCGCGACGGGCCATGGATCGCGAATTCGCCGATGCCCGCAAGCTCTTCATGGCCAATCGCGGCCTCTGGGACGCGGTGGCGAGTGCCGGGCCCGGCTGCTCCTTCCAGCATGGCGAAGGAGACGTCGATCTCTATCTCGAGGTCGCGGGCGAATTTCTTGCAGCGGTGACCGGGTAGACCTGCATTGGGTCCAGTCAAGGGGCCGATCAACACGAATCTGCTGGTCTAAGTCGCCGACGCCGAGCTCCTCCTTTTCTCTGATGAACCAACCCGTTGCGAGCGGACGCCGCCAGGGAGCGCGGGCGAACCGAATTCCCGATTAAGATACGTGTATTTCTAGATGATACACATGTTGCATTTTCTGATTTCTGTGGTAAATTCGGAATCTGAGCACGCGCGAAAACCGTAGGAACCCCCATCGAGCGCAGAGGAGACCGACATGCAGTGGGTGACACGACAGCGACCGAAGATCGATCGGCTTGCCTGCCCCTGGCTGATCACGCGGTTCATCGACAAGAGTTCCGAATTTCTGTTCGTTCCTGCCGATCAGGTGCGGCGGCTCGCATCCGCGACGGGCGCCATTCCGTTCGACGTTCCGGGCGTCGAGCTGTCGCATGGGCCCGGCGGGTGCAGCTTCAATGCCTTCCTGTCCAAATATCGTCTCAAGGATCCGGCGCTCCATCGTGTCGGCGCCATCGTGCTTGCGGCCGACAACGGCAACCTTGCAGCCGCCCCGGAAGCCGCGGGCTTGCGAGCGATATCGCTCGGGCTAGCCGGCTGCATCGGTAGCGACCACGAGCGCCTGGCGCACGGCCTCGTGCTCTATGACGCGCTTTATCGCTGGGCGCGAAAGCTGGCACCCGAGGCAGGAATCGCGGCCCGCCCCGAGCGGGGGCTCACGCTGTGGTTCGCGCGCTATCGCGAGCGTCGGGTGCTCGCCGGACTCGACAACCGTATGCTGAGCGACATCGGTGTCAGCCCGGCGGATGCGCAGATCGAAGCGGAAACGCCCTGCTGGCGTCCCTGAGGGTCCGTGGGCCCCTGTGAGAAGCCCGCCTTCGTGGGCGACTCATGGCACGGGGCGGAATACGGCAATGGCGGCGTCCTCGAGTAGACCGGCGCGCTCCGCTATGTACAGCTCATCCAGCTCCGGCGCGAAAAGCGAAGTCCGTGCGCCCGACGAAGTTTGGATGCGGGCGATATGTCGGGCATCGCTGGCGTCGCGGCTGAACACATCGACGGCGCCGGCGCCGCAGCTCACATAGACCCTCTGGCGCCTGGCATCGAAGAACACATCGTCCGCATCCGCACAGGTCAAAGAGCTCCCGGTCACGGCGCCGGTCCGGCTATCCAGGAACACGAGCTGCGGCGGTGAACGGAAAACCGTGGCGATTGTCGTGCCGGAACCGCCGATGGCCATCGGAAAGTTCTGTGCCAGACCAGCCACGGACCACTTCGCCACTTGGCGACCGGCGGCAAGGTCGACGACGGCGATCTGCCCAGCATCCGGAACATTGACATAGGCGCGGTTCGACTGCGAATCGATCTGGAAGGACTCGGGATGACCGGGGAGCTTGATGTCCTGCAATTTCGTGCGAGTCGCGGGATCGATGATGGCGAGGCCTCCCTCGCCGTAACCGACGACGACATGCCCGCTGCGAGGATCGACCCTGATGTTGTCGGCGTCGTCTCCCAGATTCAGGCCGCCGCGGGCAGCGAAATCGGCACCGCCGAAAAACTCCACCGTCCCGTCGCCGGCATTGGCGACAACAATCACGTCCGCGCCGGGGATGTAGGCGACGCCCTGAGGTGCCTTGAGCCCGCTGATCCTGTGGAGGAGAGTACCGGATCCGAGGTCGACCACATCAACGCTATCGTTGCCAAGCTCGGCCACGAATAGTCGATGGCGGTGGAGATCCACGGCCATGTGATCGATCCTCCCGCTGACGTGGGCGAGCGCAATCGTCCGTTCCAGCACCAAAGGCTGACCGGCGTCGGCAGCCCAGGCCATCTGGGACAGAGAAGCACAAGCAAAGCCCAGGGCGAGCGCGACTACGGCACCGGCTTTCCCAAGGAATCGGTGTCTGGTCCTGAGAGCCGGCTTTGAGGTTCTGGACATGGCCTTAACTCCCTTGAGCCCGCTGGGTAGCTGCGCCGATAACTCCCCGGCCTTGCAGGACTGGCTTGCTGATGCTCTGGGGCAGCGGCAGCGGTCGCTCAAACAGGCTGAGGAACGGCATCAGAGCCAGGAAATGAGCCTGGAACGAGGTCAGCTTTCGCCACTGACGCGGTCGTATTGCTTCATCGCGTTCTCCCAGTGGATCGTTTTCATGAAGACATCGACATAGGCCGCGGCTTTGGCACCGTAATCCATGTGATAGGCGTGCTCGTACATATCGAGCACCAGGATCGGGCGCCCGCCCGCGAGCGTCGTCGTGTGGTCGGCGGCCCACTGGTTGACCAGGCGCTTATCCCGCGGCGAGTATGCCAGGATGACCCAGCCTGACCCGCCACCCTCGGCCCTGCCCATCGCGGCGAACTCAGTTCGCCACCGATCGACGCTTCCGAAATCGCGATTGATGGCATCGGCCAGGCCACCGCTGGGAGCGCCCTCGCCGCCAAGGCTGTCGAAATATGCCTCGTGCAGGATCATCGAATTCATGGCGATCAGTTCCTCACGCTTGAGGCCGTTGATCATGAAGACCGGCGCCTTGGCATAGTCCACCTTGGCGAGTTCAGCGCCGATTGCGTTCAAGCGCTTCACGGCGCCGCTGTAGTTGTTCTCGTAATGGCTCACAAGGATCTTCTCCGAGAGGCCCGGGATGCCGCTCGGACTGAAGGGGAGCGGTTTGATCTGATAGGTCATTATCGGTTCTCCTACGGTAGGTGCGGTCTGAGCGTCGGCGGTTCGCGATGTCAGCTCGACCGCGGCGGCGAGGCCGGCGGCGGCAAGCCCGGTTGCACCGAGGAATCGGCGGCGGTCAAATTCGGTGGACATGGCTGGCACCTTTCCCAGTTCGCACGGGCGGTGAGAATTTGAGGACGCAAAAGCCTGAGGGGACATGCCTCTCTCCTTGGATGAATTGGGTCGCGGTCGGCGGCGCCAATCTCGCGACGTCAGAGCTAACTTAGGTGGGGCTGTACCATATGTATCATAACATCCGCGTGATGATACATGATGTCACATTTGTGTCTGACGGCCGATCCTCGGGGTGGTCGGGGAACCAGGCGTAGAACCCTCACACTGTCGGCATCATTTGCCAAACTCAGGACGCCCAAGGCAGCAAACTCCACAACTGCTGCACAAGCGCGGCCGGCTGCTCCGCGGAGAATTTATGCGCTTCTCGTAGAAAGCGCAGCTGATACAGAGACTGGATCACGAATAGAGAAGATACATGTGTTGCAACAGATCGAAATCAGGGATAGCCTCTCCTCGGATGAGCAAGCTCGACAACCGCTCTGTCACGGCACCTCAGCGGTGGCTTCTGTTGCTGCATCAGCTCCCGGCCAAACCCTCGTATTTGAGGGTGAAGGTCTGGCGCCGCCTGCAGGGCATCGGCGCCGCGCCGCTGAAAAACGCCGTCTATGCGCTCCCGGCCAGCGAACAGGCTCAGGAGGATTTCGAATGGGTGTTGAAGGAGATCACCGAAGCTGGCGGTGAGGCGTTGATCTGCGAGGCGCGGCTCATCGACGGTCTCACGGATGACGAGGTGAAGCGTCAATTCAACGCGGTGCGCGAGCTCGCCTACGAAAACCTGGCGAAGGAGACGCGTCCCCTCGCCAAGAGCCTTCGTAAGAAGATCACAAACGAGCAGCGCGTCGATGCGAAGGCGCGGCTTGCGCGCCTGAAGTCCCGGCAGGCCGAAATCGTGACGCTCGATTTCTTCGGCGCCGTCGGACGTGAAGCCGTCGATGGCCTCCTGGCCGGCATTGAGGACAGCCTCAAGGAGGAGACATTGGAACATTCCGCGGAAGATCGTCCGAAGG
>DATHQQ010000207.1:0-6201 GCA_035482595.1 Verrucomicrobiia bacterium | reverse complement strand
CATCGTCATGGTCAATGCCTCGACCCAATTCGCCGATGGCGGCGAGTTCGGCATGGGGGCGGAGATCGGCATCGCCACCGGCAAGCTCCACGCCCGCGGCCCCGTCGGCGCCGAGCAGCTCACCAGCTATAAATACGTGGTCCGCGGCGAGGGCCAGGTACGCCCCTAGTCGCTTTCCCCAACGGAAGCGCTGAAGGGCTTACCTCTTTCCGTCATGGCCGGGCTTGTCCCCGCCAGACGAAGGGGTGGGGCGTGACCGGCGCGTCATCTCGGCGGAAACTGCCGGTCATGGGCGCCTTCGCGGTCGGCCCAGTGGAAGATGCGCCGGGTGACGAAGACATAGACCCGCTTGCCGGTGGCCATCCAGATCCGCGAGGGCAAGGAGCGGGTGGCGAGAATCTTCTTCTCCCGCGCCGTCAGGGCTTCCGGGCAATATTTGCGCTTATGCTTCAGCATATGGCGCAGATCCTCCCGCGCCGCGAGACGGAAGAACGAGCCGCGCCGCCGGCGCGTCGTGACCCAGGCGAGCTGGAAATCCGTGACCGCGGCATCGCCCTCCGGGGTCACCAGCCAGTTGGGCTCCTTGGCCAGATCGTTATGGGCGATGCCGTGGCGATGCAGCGCCACCAGCAGCTTGAAGGCGTGGCGGTAATAGGCAGGATCGCTGGGCTTTGCCACCTGGAGCGACACGCCGGGGATCCAGGAGCGGACCAGGATGTGGCCCTCGGCCATATGCAGCTGGGGCATGCCCGGGAATCCCTTGAGGGCCCGCAGCGCCCGAACCTCATGGCGCTCCAGGAAGCGGGCGAGCGGGATGGTCCACCAGCGGGCGCAAGAGGTATCGCGCATCACCCATTGCCCCGCCGGCTCGCCGCCGGCGAAATGGCCGCGCTCGACCCGGCTGAACAGGTCCTGCTTCAGGATCGTCTCGCGCACCCAGTCCCGCATCGCCTCGCCGTCTCTCTCCCCGTGTTTCGGCGCGCCAACCTAACCACACAGCCAAGCAGCGGCAACAAGCCCGCCATGCGTCGGTTTGGCAGGTCATGAGCCCCTCAGGGCTGGACGGCCCCGGAAGCGGGGCGGCTATACTGCCAGCCAAGCGGATGGGGGGACAGGTTCGGGGCATGGCGCGGCGGATCGGCATATTGGGCGGCTCCTTCAATCCCGCCCATCGCGGCCATCTCGACATCTCGCTCAAGGCGCTCAGCCAGCTGGATCTGGACCAGGTCTGGTGGATGGTGAGCCCGCAGAACCCCCTGAAGCCGGTCGCCGGCATGGCGCCCTTCGCCGAGCGGGTCGCCGCCGCCCGGCGCATGGCCCGCGACCCCCGGATCAAGGTCACCGATATCGAGCAGCGCCTCGGCAGCCGCTATACGGCCGAAAGCCTGAAGCTGCTCCGACGCCGGTTTCCCGACTACCAGTTCGTCTGGCTCATGGGGGCCGACAATCTCGCGCAAATCGATCATTGGCGCGCCTGGCAACAAATCTTTCACCTTGTTCCCATTGCGGTTTTTGCCCGCCCTTCCTATTCTTTGGGGGCACTGGCCGCCAAGGCGGCGCGGCGCTTCGCCCGGTACAGGCTCAAGGAGGGTGCCGGGCGGAGGCTCGCAACGTCGACACCGCCCGCCTGGTTGTTCGTGCATGGCCGGCTGAATCCGATCTCGGCCACCGAGATCCGGCGACGCCGGTCAGGAACCCGAAGCGCAACAACAACCAAAGGGTGACGCCCATCGCTCGCAAAGCCAAGGCCGGATCAGCCAAGGCCCCGGCCGCATCGAAGAAGCTTCTCGGCCTCATCGAAAAGTCGCTCGACGACGACAAGGCCGAAAACATCGTCGCCATCGACCTCTCCGGAAAATCCAGCATCGCCGACTACATGGTCATCGCCAGCGGGCGCTCCGCGCGCCAGCTCGGCGCCATGGCCGATCATCTCGCGGTCAAGCTCAAGGCTCTCGGCATCGGACGTGTCGGGATCGAGGGTGCGGCCACCGGCGACTGGCTCCTGCTGGACGGCGGCGACATCATCGTCCATCTGTTCCGTCCCGAGGTTCGCCAGATCTACAACCTCGAGAAGATGTGGGGCATGGAACTGCCCGATCCGGAGCGGGCGCTCGCCGTGGGCTGATCGCCCGCTAGAGCAGCCGGCGCCACGGCCGCGCACCGCGGGGCTTCAGGCCCTGGCGGGAAGCGGTCGAGCGTCACCTCGAAGCCGCCGGGCCGGTCAGCCGGAGGGCGGAAACAGCGGGTTGTGCTTGGACGGGTCGCTCATATCGAGATTGCCGCTCCCTTGCTCATGCAGGACGGGGTGAGCCTGTGACCCTGCGGTCTCGAGGGTCGTCTTGCCGCCCGGCCCCTCCCGGCGCAGTTTCGAACGCTGTCGAAAGTCTGCCGGTCAAGCCGATGCGCTAATCACGACCGGTCCGCCGCTCCCTGCGCGGCGGGCGACTTAGCGGGCACCGCGATGCGCGACCCCTATCGGGATCTCACGGGACGATCCCGCAGCAGCGGGATACGCCGTAGAGCGGCAAGAAAGGTCCGCCTCTCCGCCGCCGTCTCGACGCGAAAGCGCTCCCATTCCGCGCCGGACCGAAGGTCGGCATGGAGGCCGCTGGCGTCTTCGTGGAAGTGCAGGAAGGCGCGGCCCTTCAAATAGAAGATGCCGGGCCGGCGCTCGACCAAGCGCCCATGGCCGCGGATTTCGGCCAGCATGTCGGCAAGAGCGTCGAGGGCCGCGCTGCCGGCGTGCTTCAAGGCGGACCTCCGGGGGCCGGGAACTCTAGCGCAGCAGCCCGCTGGTGAGCTGCACGATCGCGAGGTTGCGGTCGAGATAGATGCGCAGCGCCGAGATCTGGTCGCGCTTGTCGAACAGGAAGACGTGACAGACCGGCAGGCTCAAGGGGCGTCCGCGCGGCGCCATGCCGAGCCATTGCTGGCGGTGATTGCCCTGCAGCACCATCTCGATGACGACGCTGCGGTCGGCCACATGCTCGGCCATCACCTCGATCACCAGATCGGGAAAGGCGCGCAGGAGATCGCTGTAGATCTGCCCCACCCGCTCCGCCCCGATGTGGCGCGGGCCACCGACGAATTCCAGGGTCGGCTCGGGGCCGAAGCAGGCCAGTATCGCCGGCAGGTCATGGCGGCCCTGCGCCTCGATCAGATTGCGCACCGCCGTCAGCCGGGCGGCCGCGGCGGGCTCCAGGCTGGAAAGCTTGACCAGGCTCGGCTTCGGTGCCGGCGGCTGGACCATGGGCGAGGGGGGCGCAGGCCGGGGAGCGACGGGTGTGCGGGCCTCGGCGACCGCGGCGCCGGGTGACCTGGCCGGAGGCAATTTGGCCACGGCCTTGACCGGCGCAGCTTTTGGCACGCCGGGAGGCTTGGGTGGGGGGGCGGGCTCGGTGGCAAGCTTGGGCGTCGGAAGCGGTTTGGGCGCGGGAGGCCTGGCTTCCGGCTTGGCGGCGGCCGGCTTGGGGGGTGAACTCTTGAGCGGCGCTGGTTTCGCCTTCCCAGGCGGGGCGGCCGGCCTGGCGGATCCCACGGGTTTGGCGGCGCCGACTGGTTTGGCGGACGATGAGGGCTTGGCCGCTGAAGAAGACTTGGCCCCAGGCGCAGGCTTGGCGGCCGGGGGCCTGGCGACCGGGGGCTTGGCGACCGGCGGCTTGGCGACCGGCGGCTTGGCAACCGGGCGCTTTGCTACGGGAGACTTGGTTACGCCCGGCGCCTTCGCCGCGGCGCCCGGCTTATGCACCGGCGCAGCCGCGCTTGGCACCGGTCTCTTCGTTCCCGGTTTATTCGCATGGCCGCTCTTCGCAGCGGCCTTCTTGACGGTCGTGACCATCGTCGCCCCCAGGCAGGGCCTAGCCGCGTCGACGACGCCGGCGCGGGCCCCCTTCATCGTCACCAGCCTGCAACACATCCTTGGGCGCTGGCAAGCGGACAACAGCGGAAAGATGCGGGTAGGCCCGGGTTTTGTGAGGAATCGCCATGGCTTCGACGAAGTGTTCCTGGAATTTCGGTTCCACCGCGGTCTCGATCTTCTCCACCTGCTTCACCACCCGGGCGATCTCGGCCCGGGATTTCATGTTGAGCAGGGCGATCCGGGCGCCCGTTCCCGCTGCGTTCCCTGCGGACCCGACCTTGGAGAGATCGCAATCGGGAATCATCCCCAGGATCATGGCGTATTTGACGTCGATATGGCTGCCGAAGGCCCCCGCCAGGGTGATGCGGTCGAGCTGGTCGATCTCGAGATGGTCCATGAGGAGCCGCGCCCCCGCATAGAGCGCCGCCTTGGCGAGCTGGATCGCCCGGACGTCGTTCTGGGTGATCCGCAGCACCGGCTGTCCCGCGGCCTGGCCGTCATAGAGCAGATAGGAGAAGGTTCGGCCCTCGGGCTGGATGCGCGGCGAGCGGGCCGCCAGGCTGCCGTCCACCACCCCGTCCCGGGTGATGATGCCGGCCAGGAACATCTCGGCCAGAGCCTCGATGATGCCGGAGCCGCAGACCCCGGTGATGCCCGTCCCCACCGTTTCCTCGGCGAAGCCCGGCTCGTTCGACCATTTGTCCGAGCCGATGACCTTGAAGCGCGGCTCCAGGGTCTCCGGATCGATGCGTACCCGCTCGACGGCCCCGGGTGCCGCACGCTGGCCGCAGGATATCTGGGCGCCCTCGAAGGCGGGGCCCGTCGGGCTGGAGGCCGCGACCAGCTTGTGGCGGTTGCCCAGCACGATCTCGGCATTGGTGCCGACATCGACGATCAGGGTCATCTCGTCGGACTGATGGGGAGCCTCGGAGAGGATGACGCCAGCGGTATCGGCGCCGACATGGCCGGCAATGCAGGGCAACACGAAGATGCGGGCATTGGGATGGACCCTGAGCTCGATCTCCGAGGCCCAGATGGTGATCGCTCCGTCGGTCGCCAGCGCAAAGGGCGCCCCACCCAGCTCGGTCGGATCGATGCCGAGCAGCAGGTGATGCATGATCGGATTGCCGACGAAGGTGACCTCGAGGATCTCGCGCAAGCCCACGCCGGCTTCCTTGGCGACATTGGCCGCCAGAATGTTCAGCGCATCGCGCACGGCCTTCGTCATCTCGGCATCGCCGCCGGGATTCATCATCACATAGCTGACCCGGCTCATCAGATCCTCGCCGAAGCGGATCTGGGGATTCATCAGCCCGGCCGAGGCGATGACCTCGCCGCTCGCCAGATCGCAGAGATGGCCGGCGATGGTGGTCGAGCCGATGTCGATGGCGAGGCCATAGACCTTGTCCTGGAAGCCCGGCCAGACCGCGGTGATCTGGCGGCCGTAATGGACGGCGACGGTCACCTTCCACTCGCCCTGGCGCAGCGCCTTCTGCAGTCCCTGAATGACCCGCAGGTCGGTGTCGAGGCCCTTCATGCCCCATTGCTCGCGCAGCGCCTTCTCCAGGCGCTGGAGATCGCCGGCCGGATCATGCATGTCCGGCTCGGCCACCTCGACATAGTGGAGGCGGACCACGGGATCGAGCTCGATATTCCGCATCTCGGCCCGCTTGCGCACGACCTGGCGATGCACCTGGCTTTCGGACGGCACGTCGATGACGGCGTCGCCGTAGAGCAGGGTCGAGCAGGAGAGACGCCGGCCCGGCTTCAGGCTGCGCCGCTCGGCATAGCGCTTCTCGATGGCGCCGAAGCCGGAGAGATGGTCCGCCGCCGAGGTCAACCCCAGCTTGGGGAACTCCCCCTCGGCGATCTCGATCTGGCAGCGCCCGCAGATGCCGCGGCCGCCGCAGACCGAATCGATGTCGACGCCCAGGCTGCGCGCCGCCTGGAGCAAGGGTGTGCCCAGGGGGAAGCGGCCGCGCCGCCCCGAGGGCATGAATACGACGAGGGCGTCGGGTTTGCTTGGCTGATCAGGCACGGCGGCGGCGCGCCTCTCTGCGGGAGCGCGCGCTGTCCTCGCCCTCGGCCATCGGCTCGCGGAATTTCTGGATCCAGCGCATGCAGTTCATGTCGTGGCCCATGGCGACATCGGCCCCCAGCACCGCCGTCATCTCCTCCGCATGCAGCGGGTTGGTGATGGCGGAGGTCATCCCGGCGCCGATCAACATGGAGAGGAAGGCCGCATTGAGTCCGTGACGGTTGGGCAGCCCGAAGCTGAAATTCGACGCGCCGCAGGTGGTGTTGACCTTGAGCTCCTCCCGCAGCCGCCGGATCAGATGGAA
>DATHQQ010000206.1:0-6313 GCA_035482595.1 Verrucomicrobiia bacterium | reverse complement strand
TTCCTGGCGCTCGCCAAGCGCCGCGACGATATCGTGCGCGGCATGGAAGCGGGGCATCGCCCGAGCCTCGCCGGCTACAACGCCCCCTTCCTGGACACGGCCATCGCCATCGTGCTCGCCGCTTTGCTGGTCAGCTATCTCCTCTACACGACCCAGCCCCAGAACATGGCGCGCCTGCACAGCGACAAGCTGTTCCTGACCGTGCCTTTCGTGATCGCCGGGGTGCTGCGCTATCTGCAGATCACCATCGTCGAGCACCGCTCCGGCTCGCCGACCCGCCTCGCGGTGACGGACCGCTTCCTGCTGCTGGCCATCCTCGGCTGGTTCGTGACTTTCGCCTTGCTCATCTATGTCTGAGGCCGGCTGGAAGAGGAGCGTCTTCCGCGGCTGGGGGCGGCTCCCGGGAGCCGAGATGCTGGCGGCCCGGCCCGAGCGGGTGAGCGAACTGCCGGCGATCCTCGCCGCGACCGGGCGCGAAGGGGTCATCGTCCACGCCGGGGGGCGCAGCTATGGCGACAGCGCGCTCAATACCGGCGGACGCGCCATCCTCACCCGGCGCCTCGACCGGCTGCTGGAATTCGATCCGGCGAGCGGGCTGCTGGCGGCGGAGGCGGGGGTCAGCTTCGACGATCTGCGCCGGCTTCTCCTGCCCCGGGGCTTCCTGGCCCCGGTCACCCCCGGCACCGCCTTCGCCACTCTGGGCGGGGCGGTCGCCAACGACGTGCATGGCAAGAACCAGGACCAGGCCGGCAATTTCGGCAGCCATGTCGAGTGGCTCGATCTGATGCTTCCCTCCGGCGAGGTCCGGCGGCTCACCGCCGCCGACCCCTTGTTCCGCGCCACGGTCGGGGGCCTCGGGCTGACCGGCGTCATCCTTGCGGTAGCCTTCCGGATGATGGCCGTTCCCTCGCGCTTCGTGGCGCTCCGGGAACGCCGGGTGGCCGACCTCGATGGCTTCCTGGCGGCGCTGGAAACCGAACGCCGGCGGGCCGTCTATTCCGTCGGCTGGATCGACGCTCTCGCCCGGGGCCGTGCGCTTGGCCGCGGCATCGTGGAGGCGGCGGATCCAGCCCCTGCCGAGCCGGCGGATTCCTATGCCGAGGCCAAGCACCGTCGCTTCCCCATCGAGCTGCCCGGCTTGGCCCTGAACCCGCTCAGCATCGCGGCCTTCAATGCGCTCTATTGGCGGCGCGTGCCGGCGGCGGGGCGCGAGCGCCGCGTGGCCTATGACCGCTTCCTCTATCCCCTGGACGCCATCGGCGATTGGAACCGGCTCTATGGCCGGCGCGGCTTCCATCAGTTCCAGGCCCTGCTGCCGGAGCCCGATGGCGCCCGCGCCGTCCGGGCGCTGCTGGAGGCCTGCGCCGCCTCCCGCGCCGCTTCCTTCCTGGCGGTGCTGAAGACCATGGGCCGCGACGGCCTGGGCCTGCTGTCCTTCGGCGGCCGCGGCTATACCCTGGCGCTCGATTTTCCCGCCCGCCCGGGCAGCGACGATCTGCTCCGCCGGCTGGAGCAGCTGGTCCTGGATCACGGGGGGCTGATCTATCTCGCCAAGGATTCCCGGCTGAGCGCGGCGGGCTTCGCCGCCATGTATCCACGCCTGCCGGAGTTTCGCCGGATTCTGGCGGAGATCGATCCGACCGGGCGGATGCGCTCGGATATGGAGCGGCGGCTCGAAATCCGGGGTGACCTCTGATGCCGGCGGCGGCAATGACCGAGCCGCGTCTCTGGCTCGTCCTCGGCGCCAGCTCCGCCGTCGCCCGCGCCTTCATCCGCCTCGCCGCGGACGGCGGCGCGGAGCTCATCCTGGCCGGGCGGGATCTGGCGGATATGGAGCGCAGCGCCGCCGATGCCCGGCTGCGGGGGGCGACCCGGGTCGAGGTGCGGCGCTTCGACGCCGCCGATGGCGCGAGCCATGCCGCCTTCGTGGCCGCACTTCCGGACCGGCCTCTCAACGTCCTGTTGGCCTTCGGCCTGCTGCATCCGCAGGTGGCCATCGACCGCGACCCATCTCTGGCCGAGCAGGTCATCGCGGTCAATTACCAGGGGGCCGTCTCCATCCTGGCCCGACTCGAGCCGCTGCTCGCGGCGGCGGGGCAGGGGGCGGTTGTCGTTCTCAGCTCGGTGGCGGGTGACCGCGGCCGGCCTTCCAATTTCGTCTATGGATCAGCCAAGGCAGGCCTTAATGTTTATCTTCAAGGGCTTCGCGCCAGACTTTCCCATCGGAGCGTCTCCGTCACCACCATCAAGGCGGGATTCATGGACACGGCCATGACCTATGGTCTGCCGGGGATGTTCCTGGTGGCGAGCCCGGAGGCCGCCGCCAAAGCCTGTCTGAATGCCGCAGCTAAGAAACGTAACCTGTTGTATTTCCCGTTCTTCTGGGGACCGATCATGGGGATCATCAAGGCCATTCCAGAGGCGCTGTTCAAGCGTCTCAAACTCTAGCGGGCGAAGCAAAAAATTCGTACGGCCGTCATAATTATGTAACTTCCGCAAGCCAATCCGCTTGGCTAATAGCATCGCTGGAGCCGGGGGAGTGCATGGCAGACGAGATCGAGATCAAGCTGGCCGTCCCCCCCGAGCGGGCCGTCGAAGTGCGCCGGCTGGAGCTGCTGCGTCGGCTGGCGGAAAAGCGCGGCTCGACCCGCCAGCTCTCCACCGTCTATTTCGACACACCTGAGCAGGCGCTTGCCAAGCGCGGGATTGCGCTGCGCATCCGCAGCACCGGGCGGCGCAAGCTGCAGACGATCAAGCTGCCGGCCGAGGGGCCGGGCGGCCTCCAGATCCAGCGCGAGGTGGAGACGCCGGTATCGGGCGACCGGCCGGAATTCGACCGGATCTCCGATCTGCGCCTGCGCCGCCTCTTCACCTATGGCGGGATCGCCGAGGGCCTCGCGCCCTTGTTCCTGACAGAGTTCAAGCGCTCCGCCTGGCCGCTTCGCTTCAACGGCAGCCTGATCGAGTTCGCCCTCGACCAGGGGGAGATCAGGGCCGGGTCCGCCCGCCTGGCGCTCTCGGAGATCGAGCTGGAGCTGAAAGAGGGCCGCCCGGAGCATATCTTCGAGCTGGCACTGGCGGTGCATGAGGTCCTGCCCATCACCCTCGGCCAGGCAACCAAGGCGGCCCGCGGCTATGCGCTCCTCGATGGGGCCGAGCCGCAGCCGGCGAGGGCCATGCCCACGGGGCTGCTGCCGACCATGACGGCACGCGATGCCTTCGCCATGGCCGCCCGCAATTGCCTGGCCCAGATGCGCGGCAACGAGGCGTCGGCCCGGCTGGGCCGGGACCCCGAGGGGATCCATCAGCTAAGGGTGGGGTTGCGCCGGCTGAGAGCCCTGGTCAACGCCTATCGCGACGCATTGGCGCCGGCGGCCCATGAGTTCCTCTCCCGCGAGTTGCGCTGGCTGCAGCAGGAGCTGAACCCGGCCCGCGACTGGGATGTTTTCATCGCCACCACGCTGGACCCGATCATCCGCCGGATACCGGGGCTGGAGGCTTGCCTGGAGGCGGCGAAGGAGCTGCGCGATCTGGCGCAGGAGCGGGCGACGGCGACGCTGGCCTCCCCGCGCTATACCGCCTTCCTTCTGCGCTGCTACCACTGGCTCGCCACGGGCGCCTGGGCCGCGGCCGAGACGGGCCTGCATGATCGTCCCGTGGCCGAGTTCGCCGCCGCCATGCTGCACCGCCGGCACCGTCGGCTGCGGAAGTTCGGCGGCAAGCGGGCCGATCTTCCCGAGGCCGACCTTCATCGTCTGCGGCTGATGGCCAAGAAGCAGCGCTACATCGCGGATTTCTTTCGCGAGATCTACCCGCGCAAGGCGACCGGCCGCTACATCGCCGCCCTGGCCCAGATCCAGGATGTGCTGGGCTCCCTCAACGATGCGCTGGTGAGCCGCCATCTGGTGGAGGAGCTCGAACGCTACCTTGCCGATGCGCCCTCGGTGGGGCCGGCAGCGGCGGCGCGGGCCGCGGGCGTCATCCTCGGCTGGCAAGGCGGGCGGATCGCCGAGGATCTGAACCGCGTCTCGGCCGTCTGGAAGGAATTCACCCATCACAAGACCTTCTGGCCGCGGCCTGAGGAGGCGATCGGATAGGCTCCTAGTCCAGGTCGCGGGGCGCGATGAAGCGCTCGAGCTCTCCCTTGCCGGAAGCGAGATCGCCCCAGCGCTCGACCTCGAAATCGATCACCGCCAATGCTGCCGTCGGAAACTTGGCCTGCAGATGCGCCCGTGCCACGGCATCCCCGCTGCCGACCAGCTGCAAGGCCAGGGCGTGAAATCCCGGGTTGTGGCCGATCAGAAGGGCGGTCTCTGCGGTCTCCGGCAGCTCGTGCAGCAGGCGCAGGATCTGAGCCGGGGCGGCGAGATAGAGCCGTTCGGAATATTCGATGGGAATCTCGGCCTTCAGCGCGGCGGCGGCGAGCTCCCAGGTCTCGCGCGCGCGGCGTGCCGCCGAGCAGAGCACGATATCGGGGACCAGCTTCTGCCGGCGCAGATAGCGCCCCATGGCCGGCGCCGCCTGACGGCCGCGATTGGTCAGGCCGCGATCGAAATCGGCGGCGGCCGGATCGCTGCGGTCGGATTTGGCATGACGCAATAAGCTCAAGCGTTTCATTGACTTAACCTATCGGCCTCCCAAGGTGAGTTGAGTTGTCATGACAATTTCATGTCCCCGATTTAGACTGGCGCCATGGATGATTCAGTGACCACGATCAATCCCGCCGCGGCTGAGCCGCGGCGAGTGGCCGTTCGTTTTCCCGACCCGCCGGAATCGCGCTTCATCAACCGGGAGCTCTCCTGGCTCGCCTTCAACGAGCGGGTGCTCGAGGAGGCCGATAACATCAACCATCCGCTGCTGGAGCGGCTGCGCTTCCTCTCCATCTCGGCCAACAACCTCGACGAATTCTACATGGTGCGCGTGGCCGGGCTCAAAGGCCAGCAGGCGGCGGGGATCGACTCCCCGAGCCAGGATGGCCTGAGCCCCGCCCAGCAGCTCGCCGCCATCAACGCCCTCACCGGCGAGCTCATGCGCAATCAGCAGGCCTGCTGGCGCCGGCTGCGCGAGGAGATGCGCGCCAACGGCATCGCCGTTATCGACGCCGGCGAGGTGACGCCCGAGGAGAAGCAGTGGCTCGACTCCTTCTTCCTCGACCAGATCTTCCCGGTCCTGACGCCCATGGCCATGGATCCGGCCCACCCCTTTCCCTTCATTCCAAATCTCGGCTTCGCCATCGTCCTCGATCTGCGCCGGCCAGAGGACAAGCGCCAGTTGCGCGCCCTCATCGTCCTGCCGCCTCAGATCGCCCGCTTCATCCGCCTGCCGGGCCAGGCGATCCGCTTCCTGCCGCTGGAGACCCTGGTCGGTATGTATCTCGACCGGCTCTTCCCCGGCTTCGAGGTGACGGGGCTGGGCTATTTCCGCATGATCCGCGACAGCGAGATCGAAATCGAGGAGGAGGCCGAGGATCTCGTCCTCCTGTTCGAGACGGCGCTGAAGCGCCGGCGCCGCGGCTCGGTCATTCGCCTCAAGGCCAATGCGGGGATGCCGGAGGATCTGCTGGCCTTCGTCATCGACGAGCTCAACGTGAAGCCGGAGGACATCTTCCTGCAGGATGGGTTGCTCGGCCTCGCCAGCACCGACAGGCTCATCGTCGACGACCGGCCGGATCTGAAATTCCCGCCCTATATCGCCCGCTTTCCCGAGCGCATTCGCGATTTCGCCGGCGACTGCTTCGCCGCCATCCGCCAGAAGGACATTATCGTCCATCACCCCTATGAGAGCTTCGACGTGGTGGTGCAGTTCGTCCGTCAGGCCGCGCGCGACCCCTCCGTGGTGGCGATCAAGCAGACGCTCTACCGCACCAGCGACGACTCCCCGATCGTCAAGGCGCTGATCGAGGCGGCCGAGGCCGGCAAATCGGTGACGGCCCTGGTCGAGCTCAAGGCACGCTTCGACGAGGAGGCGAATATCCGCTGGGCCCGCGACATGGAGCGCGCGGGCGTGCAGGTGGTCTACGGCTTCCTGGAACTGAAGACTCATGCCAAGGTCGCCATGGTGATGCGCCGCGAGGGCGGCACGCTGCGCACCTACGTCCATTTCGGCACCGGCAACTATCATCCGGTCACCGCCCGGATCTACACCGACCTGTCCTTCTTCACCTGCGACCGCGGCCTGTGCCACGACGCGGCGCGGCTGTTCAACTACATGACCGGCTACGTCAAGCCGGAACGCCTGGAGAAGCTGGCCATCGCGCCTTTGACCCTGCGCCGCACCCTGCTGCAGCTGATCGAGGACGAGATCACCCACGCCG
>DATHQQ010000205.1:0-15206 GCA_035482595.1 Verrucomicrobiia bacterium | reverse complement strand
GGGATCCCACCGCCGCCCTGGTCGTCCTGGGGCTTGACCGAGGTCAAGATGTCCTGGGCGCGGATCCAGCCGGGGGAGCCCTGGGGGAGCTGCTCCATGGCGCGGGTGGCTTCGAGATGGGCCATCCGGACATTGCCATTGGCGGCGGCGGCCTCGGCGAGGGAGAGGGCCGCCATGCCTTCCTGGCCGCCCTTGCCATAGGCGATGGCAAGAGTCCGCCAGGCATCGGGATTATCGGACTCGTACAGCACGACCTGCTTCATCTCCTTGATCGCCGCGGGGATCAGGGTCGGGTCGTTCTGCTCGAGCTGGGCCTGGGCCAGCTCCATGCGGATCAGCGGCTGGTCCGGCGCCAGCTCCACGGCCTTGCCATAGTTGATCAGGGACTCGCGGCCATGTCCGGTCTGATAGAGGATCTGGCCCTTCTGCTCCTGGAAGTAGGGATCGTCGGGATGCTCGGCGATCAGGCTGTCGATCTCGGGCAAGGCACGCTGCAGCTGGCCGATGCGGAAGTAGGCGATGGAGCGGGCGTAGCGGCCATAGATGCTCTTGTCGCTCTCGGGATAGCGGATCAGCACCTGGTCCACCGGGTAGAGATAGCCGACCAGCTTGGCGACCATGCGCTTATGGGCCACGACCCAGGCCGGAGGATCGGGCACATCGCTGTAAGGCGAATGGTCGACATGCTCCTGGACATTGGCGATGCGGCTTTCGGTAAGCGGATGGTTGTTCAGATAAGGGTTCTGCTTCCCATAGAAGGTGTGCTCCATCTGCTGCAGGATGCCGAAGAACTCCAGCAGGCCGCGGGAGGATTGATGGGTGCGGTC
The DNA here is from genome assembly GCA_035482595.1 of Verrucomicrobiia bacterium. Lineage (GTDB taxonomy): Bacteria > Pseudomonadota > Alphaproteobacteria > Dongiales > Dongiaceae > DASXQK01. The sequence goes on along the minus strand of DATHQQ010000205.1, from coordinate 14,379 downwards.
GAGAAAGGTCATCGCCGCCGCATCGGCGGAGGCCTCCATGGTGCGGCTGTATTGCAGCATCGATTGGGTCGCCGCACCCGGCCCCACCAGGATGCCGGCACCGCCGCCGCCACCCGCGGCCGAGGCCACGCCGCCCAGCACCATGCCGATGATCGCCTCGATGGTCGCGTTGCGCAGCGCCTCCTGGACTCGCGCCAGATGCCCGCCGGCGATATGGCCGGTCTCATGGGCGACCACGCCCACGAGCTGGTTCGGGCGCTGGGTGCGAACCAGGAGCCCGGTATAGATGAAGACGTTCATGCCGCCGGCGACGAAGGCGTTTATATCGTCGACGCCCAGCAGATAGACATGCACGGCCTTGGTATCCAGGCCCGCCGCGGCGAAGACCGGATCGGTGAATTCGCGGATCGTGGTCTCGATCTCGGCATCGCGGATGATGGGCGGCGCCTGGTTGCCGGCGGCCTCCGCCGGCGGCAGGGACGGAATCAACGCAAGGGAGGCCGCGACCAGGAAGGCGATCGATCTTGTGGCCGCTCGGGAGGTCCGGCTCTGGCGCATCTCGGTCTCGGATCGGGCTCGCATCGTCTCTGGGTCTACATGGTTTGGTCTGCAGGGCGTATAAATTCTTAGTAATGAAACGCGGCGGAATTGGGGCGGGGCCTATTATAGGCGCATTCGCGCAGGTTATTCGCGCACTCGCCTAGGCCCGCTGACGAAAGGACTCCCGCGCTCGTAGAAGCGCCAGAGCCGGTCGACCTCCCGCGTGATGCCGATGCGGGGGCTGCGGCCGATGGGACCTGGTTCTCCCGGCCCCCCGGACGTCGCAGTCGCTAGCCAGAGCCGGCCGGGGGCGCAGAGATCGATGCCGTCGAGGCCGCGGTCGATGGCCAGCGCCGCCGCCAGCCTGCCCGGCCCCCGGGCGAGGTCGAGGCGCTTCGTTGTGCCGCGCCGCGCCTCCATCAGCGCGATGCCTTCCAGGGGCTCCAGTGCGCGCAGCAGTACCCCGGCGCCCACGCCCGACGCCTCGCTGCTGACATTGCACATCCAGGAAGTGCCATAGGCGAGATAGACATAGGCATGGCCGCGCTCGAGATAGAGCGCCTGATGGCGCGGCGTCGGGCCGCGGAAGGCGTGGCCGGCGGCATCGCCGGGCGGATAGGCCTCGGTCTCGACGATGCGCCCGCTGGTCCGGCCCCCGCTGGTGCGGTCCCCCGCGATCCCGCCCTCCGGATGCTCGCTGACCAGCAGCTTGCCGATGAGAAAGCGGGCCAGCGCCGCTGTTCCGGCCGGCAGCTCCGCGCGCGTCAGGCGCCTAAGCCTCACAGGGACTTCAGGCCGCCCAGCAGGACCGGGATGAATTCCGAGACGGTGGGATGGATATGCACCGCCCGCTGCAGCACGCCATAGGGCGCCTTGGCGTACATCACATCGAGGACGCAATGGATCGCCTCGTCGCCGCCGACGCCAAGAAACGCGGCGCCCAGGATCTGCCGGGTCTCGCGATCCACCGCGATCTTCATGAAGCCCTCGGTCTCGCCTTTCTCGAAGGCGCGGGAGACATTCTCCATGTCGATCTTGGCCGTCAGCGCCGGCCGGCCGCTCTTGCGGATCTCCGTCTCGGTCATGCCGGCGCGGCCCAGCGGCGGATCGATATAGAGGGCATAGGCGGGCAGGCGGTCGCTCACCCGGCGGTGCTCGCCGTCGAGCAGATTGCCCGCGACGATCTCGAAATCGTTATAGGAGGTATGGGTGAAGGCGCCCTTGCCGTTGCAATCGCCCAGGGCCCAGATGCCGGGCATATTCGTGCGCAGCTCGTCGTCCACCAGGATATAGCCGCGCGGGTCCACCGCCACCCCGGCCTTGTCGAGGCCGAGGTCGTCGGTGTTCGCATGCCGTCCCACCGCCATCAGCAGATGCGTGCCCACGACCTCGGGCGGCCCCTCGGCGCAATCGACGCCGACGGCGATTCCCCGATCGTGGCGCGAAAGATGGATGCAGGTGGCGTTGAGGCGAAGCTCGATGCCCTCCTTGGCCATGATCTCGGCGATGGCGGCGGAGACATCCTCGTCTTCGCGCGGGACCAGCCGCGGCGCCATCTCGACGATGGTGACCTTGCTCCCGAAACGGCGAAACATCTGGCCGAATTCGAGACCGATATAGCTGCCGCCCACGATAACGAGATGCTCCGGCAGGAAATCCACATTCATCATCGAGCTGTTGGTGAGAAAGGGCACCTGATCCAGCCCCGTGATCGGCGGCCGCGAAGCTCGTCCCCCGACATTGATGAAGATCTTCTCCGCGCCCAGCAGCTCGCTGCCGACCTGGACCTCCCGCGGCGAGACGAAACGGCCATGGCCCTGGTAGACGGAGCAATTGGGCTCGGACCTCAGATGGCGCTCGACGCCCGTGGTGGATAGCGCGACGACGCCATCCTTGCGCGCCTTGACCTTGGCCATGTCGACCTTGATCGCGCCGGCGATCTCGACGCCGAACTCGGCCCCGCGGCGCGCCAGATGGGCGGCATAAGCGCTGGCCACCATCGTCTTGGTCGGGGTGCAGCCGGTATTGACGCAAGTGCCGCCGAAGAGCTTGCGCTCGATGACGGCTACCTTCTGCCCCGCTCGCGCCAGCCGCCCCGCCAGCGACGGCCCCGCCTGGCCGGTACCGATGATGATGGCGTCATAACTCGGCATCGCGGCCTCCCCCATTGAGCATCGAAGAAGAGTTTACCACAGAGACACAGAGACACAGAGGGAACGAGCCGAACGCGCCCCTCCTGCACCGCCTCTGTGTCTCTGTGCCTCTGTGGTTCAACCTTCTTGAGCGACAGCCCTGCTGCTACCATCTAGGCTTCATCCAGACCCATTCATGGAGGATCCGCGCATGAAGGCCATTCTTGGAGACCATGTGATCGCCGAGAGCGACGATCTGGTGGAGGCTCATGGCTATCAGTATTTCCCGGCCGCCACGGTGCGGAAGGACTGGCTGGTGAAGGCGCCCAAGACCGCCTCCGATCTGGAATGCCCCCATGGGGTGCAGTTCTATGACGTGGTGATCGAGGGCCAGCGCCACCCCCGCGCCGCCTGGTCCTACGAAGCCCCGCGCCCGGCGATGCAGCAGGTCGGCGGGCGGTTCGGCTTCTGGGAAGATGTGAAGGTGGGGTAGGGGCGGCATCTCGCTCGTCTCTATTCTCCCTCGCCTTTATTTTTCCCCCTCGCCCCCCTTCCTTTATTCCCCTCGCCCCCTCGAAGAGGGGGAGAGGGCAGGGTGAGGGGGTTGTTTGATGACAGGCGAGCTATCGATCCGTTGGAGAGACCCCCTCACCCCGGCCCTCTCCCCCCTATCGGGGGGCGAGGGGGAAAGAGGAAGGGCTCGGGCTATATCTAGTCACCATGCCGAAACCACAGCCCCGCTTTCGCCGTGCTAAAGACATGCTTCGTTGACAGCCGCGCGCCGGCGCCTACATCGATGTCCAGACACATCGATCGGGGAGTGAGCCGGCCATGAGCGGATCGCGGCAATTGCGCCTGGGGGCCTTCATGCGGCCCGTGAGCCTGCATACCGGCGCGTGGCGCTATCCCGGCGCCTTTCCCGATGCGAATTTCAGCTTCGCGCATCTGAAGCGCTTCGCCCAGACCCTGGAGCGCGGGCGCTTCGATGCCTTCTTCATGGCCGATCATCTGGCCGTGCTCAACATGCCGATGGACGCCCTCAAGCGCAGCGCCACGGTCACCTCCTTCGATCCGCTCACCTTGCTGCCGGCGCTGGCCGTCGTGACCGAGCATCTGGGGCTGATCGCCACGGCGTCCACCACCTTCGACCAGCCCTATCATCTCGCACGCAAATTCGCCTCCCTCGATCATATCAGCGGCGGGCGCGCGGGCTGGAATCTCGTCACCACCTCCAATCCCGATGCGGCGCTGAACTTCGGGCTGGAGGAGCATATGGAGCATGGCGAGCGCTATCGCCGCGCCCGCGAATTCTTCGATGTCGTCACCGGGCTCTGGGACAGCTGGGCCGATGACGCCTTCATCCGCGACGTGGACACCGGTGTCTATTTCGATCCCGAGAAGCTCCATGTCCTGAACCACAAGGGCCCCTATCTCTCCGTTCGCGGGCCGCTCAATATCGCCCGTCCCATCCAGGGCTGGCCCGTGGTGGTGCAGGCCGGTTCCTCCGAGGACGGGCGCCAGATCGCCGCCGAGACGGCGGAGGTGATCTTCTCCGCGCCCTCGAGCCTGGCCGAGGGCCAGCGTTTCTACGCCGATGTGAAGGGCCGCATGACCGCACTCGGCCGCGACCCCGATCATTTGAAGATCCTGCCCGGCGCCTTCATCATCGTCGGCGACAGCGAGGAAGAGGCGAAGGAGAAGCGCCTGCTGCTGGACAGCTTCGTCCATTACGACAGCGCCATCGCCTCGCTGTCCATCGCGCTCGGCCATGACGCCTCGGGCTTCGATCCCGACGGCCCTTTGCCCGAGATCCCGGAGAGCAACGCCAGCAAGAGCGCGCGGCAGAAGGCGATCGACATGGCGCGGGCCGACAATCTGACCGTGCGCCAGCTCGCCCGGCGCCTCGGCGGCTTTTCCGGCCTCGCCATGGTCGGCACGCCGGCGATGATCGCCGATCAGATGGAGGAATGGCTGGAGAGCCGCGGCTCCGACGGGTTCAACGTCTTCTTTCCCTATCTCCCGGCGGGTCTCGACGATGTGGTGGAGCGGGTGGTGCCCGAGCTCCAGCGCCGCGGCATCTTCCGCCGGGAATATGAGGGCACGACCCTGCGCGAGAATCTGGGCCTGCCGCGGCCGGAGAACCGCTTCTTCAAGAACGATATCGCCCCGCAGCGCCGCGCCGCCGCCGGGAGGACGTGATAGTCTCTCGGCTTGGTCTTTCTGGGACACAGGGCGAGGGGATTCCATGGCCGACATTCGCGTCATCTGCGCCATCGGCAAGCGCGGGCAGCTCGGGCTCAAGGGCCATATGCCCTGGGAGGGCAATCGCGGCCGCGAGTTCATCGAGGATGTGGAGCGCTTCTTCGAGATCACCCGCGGCCATGTGATCCTCTGCGGTCCGCGCACCGCGGCCTCCGTTCCCAAATGGGCACTGGCGGAGCGCACCGTCGTGGCGATCCGCTCGACGGAAGCGCCGGAGGAGGTCCTCGCGCGATTTCCCGGCCGCGTCGTCTTCATCGGCGGCGGCCCCAAGGTCTGGGCGGCCTATGCGAAGTTCGTGCGCCACTGGGACGTGACGCGCCTGCCCTATGACGGCGAAGCCGACCGCTATTTCGATCCGGCTTGGCTGTGTGGGGGGTAGGGGCAAGGATTAGAGATTTACCACGGAGGCACGGAGGTCGCGGAGTAGGGCGAACGCCTCTTTGTCGTCATTCCCGCGAAAGCGGGAATCCAGGGCAACCAGCGAGCTCTGCGGCCCTGGATTCCCGCTTTCGCGGGAATGACGGAAATAGGAAGTCTACGACCCCGTGGCCTCCGTGCCTCCGTGGTGAATCTTTTTTCCTTCTCCCTCACCCCTCCTCGAAATTCCGCACGAAATCGTCCGGTGGCGGCCCGCCGGTGGACCAGAGGAAGAAGCCGTCGACGGGGCCCCAGTCCTGCACCTCCCATTTCGTCGTATCCGGTACGAAGTCGATGTCCCAGAAATACTCGGCCATGCCGTTCCAGGGATCGCGCAGATAGTGGAAGAAGTTGGAGCCGACGACATGGCGGCCCATGCCCCAGGCGCTGCGGTAGCCGGCCTCGACCACCTGCTGGGCGCCCAGCACGATCTCGTCGAGGCTGCCGACCTCGAAGCTCGCATGGTGGAAGCCGGGGCGGTCGGCATGGGCGAAGGCGAGCACGTGATGGTCGCTGTCGCCGGCGGTGCGCAGGAAGGCCAGGATATGGCCGCCCACGGTGTCCGACACCCGCATGCCCAGGATATCGGCATAGAAGGCCGTGGCGCGGGGGACGTCGGTCGAGAACAGCAGCACATGGCCGAGGCGTCGCGGCCGGGTCCTGGTGCCGCGCACCGGCGCGCCGCGGGCACCCAGACGGCGGAAATCGCCGGGGCTGTTCACCCGGCCGCCCGCCGAGGCGCTGGCCGGTGCTGAATCCGCGATCTGCAGATTGACCAGATTGCCGTCGGGATCATGAAACCAGAGGCCATCGGGCGCGCCCTCGCCGGGCGGATCGAGAAGCCTGACCCCCGCCGCCTCCAGCCGCGTCTTGGCGGCGGCCAGACCCGCCGCATCGGTCCCGAATCCGATGTGATGCAGCCGCCGCTTCGGCCCTTCGCTCAGCAACACCTGATCCTGGGCGCGGCCGGCGCAGCTGAGCGCCAATCGGTTGCCGCGCGCCTCGCCCTCCAACCCGAAGGTCTCGTAGAAACGCCGTCCCGCCTCGACATCGGGGACCGTCAGAGCGAAGTGCTGCAGATTGCGGATCATGAACCACCCTCCCGGGGCGAAGAATTTTTCCGGCCGCTGTCGGCCAAGGCTATCCTCCTTCGTCCTGGGATTGAAGAAGGAACGCCTCACCATGCTCTACGCCATCCTCTGCTACCACCGCGAAGACGTCGTCGGCGCCTGGAGCAAGGCCGAGGACGATGCCGTCATGGCGAAGCTCGCGATGGTGCAGGAGAAGCTGGCGAGGCAAGGCCGCCTCGGCCCCGTCGCCCGGCTCCTCCCCACCACCGCGGCCACCACCTTGCGCAAGGACAGCGAGCCGCCCTTGGTGATCGACGGCCCCTTCGCCGAGACCAAGGAGCAGCTCCTGGGCTTCTATGTGATCGACTGCGCCTCCCTCGACGAGGCGCTGGAGACGGCCCAGGACCTCGGCCGGGCCAATCCCGGCGGCACCTACGAGATCCGCCCGATCGGCATATTCCGCCCCGGAGCCGTGCTGGGCAGCAAGACGGAGAACGCAGCCACGTGAGCGACATGGGCGTGCCCGACATGGCCTGGATCGACGCCGCCCTGCGCGCGGCCCGACCCCAGGCCATCGGCGCGCTGCTGCGCTATTTCCGCGATCTCGACACGGCCGAGGAGGCCTTCCAGGACGCCTGCCTCCGGGCGCTGAAGACCTGGCCCGTGAAGGGCCCGCCCCGCGATCCGGCCGCCTGGCTCATCTTCGTCGGGCGCAACACCGCCGTCGACCAGCTCCGCCGCCGCCGGAAGCAGGCGCCGCTGCCGCCCGAGGAGATGCTTTCCGATCTCGACGATGCCGAAGAGGCCGTCGTCGAGCAGCTCGACGGGGCGCAGTACCGCGACGACATCCTGCGGCTGCTCTTCATCTGTTGCCATCCGGAGCTGCCGGCGACCCAGCAGATCGCGCTCGCCTTGCGCATCGTCTCCGGCCTCACCGTGCCGCAAATCGCCCGCGCCTTCCTGGTCGGCGAGAGCGCCATGGAGCAGCGCATCACCCGGGCCAAGAGCCGCATCGCCAAGGCCGAGGTGCCCTTCGAGGCGCCGGGGCCCCTCGAGCGGGCCGAGCGGCTGGCCGCGGTGGCCGCCATGATCTATCTCCTGTTCAATGAGGGCTACTCCGCCAGCGGCAATGGGGATGGCGCGGCCATGCGCCAGCCTTTGGCGGAGGAGGCGATCCGGCTCGCCCGCCTGCTGCTCCGCCTCTACCCGGCCGAGCCCGAGATCATGGGCTTGACGGCTCTCATGCTGCTGCAGCATTCGAGAGCCGCCGCCCGCTTCGATGCCGAGGGCGCGCTGGTGCTGCTGGACGACCAGGACCGAAGCCTCTGGAACCGGCCCCTGATCGCCGAGGGCCTGGCCCTCATCGACAAGGCCATGCGCCACGCCCGCACCGGCCCCTATCAGGTCCAGGCGGCCATCGCCGCCCTCCATGCCCGGGCCGAACGGCCCGATGCGACCGACTGGGCGGAGATCGATCTGCTCTATGAGACCCTGGAGCGCCTGCAGCCCTCGCCCGTCGTCACCCTGAACCGCGCCGTGGCCGTCTCAAAGCTCCGCGGCCCCGAGGCCGCGCTCGCCATGATCGAGCCCCTGGCGCCCAGGCTCGGCGGCTATTTCAACTTCTTCGGCGTCAAGGGCGCCTTCCTGCTTCAGCTCGGTCGCAAGGAGGAGGCGCGGGTCGCCTTCGACCAGGCCATCGCGCTCGCCAATACCGCGGCGGAGGCGGCGCATATCCGGCTGCATCTCGACCGGCTCATGAGGGACAACACGACAGCCGCGAGGTAACGCGACGCATGGTCCGCCGCGCGCCGGGGAGGCCGGGTCGCTACTGCGGCAGCGGCTCCGCTGCGCCCGCGTCCGCGCCCGCCGGCAGATAGGGATTCTTCGGCAGGAGGTGGCGCCTGAAGCCCGCGGCCTCGAGGCGCTCGCGCAGCGGGGCGGCGAGCGGCTTCTTGGCCAGGACCACGACGCACTTCCCCCAGCTCATCAGGAAGGTCCGGGCCAGCAGATCCTGCACCCGCATGGCCAGCCGGTGAATCCCCATCTGATAGCGGTCGGAAACCGGTGCGGCACCCGAATTATTGCCGAAGTCGTTGAACAGCAGCACATACATGTCCGAATAGGCAATCCCCGTCATCAGCTTCCGGGTCTCGCGCAGCGACATCCGATAGGTGTAGTTGCCGTAGTACTCGAACTCGCCCTGGACCAGCTTCCGGCGCAGGAGCTTCTTGACGAGATCGCGCAGCAGATCGAGGGGCCGCCCGATGAAATCGATCGGCTCGATCAGCACCACCGCCTCGCGCGCGACGCGCAACATCTCGTAGAGCCCGATCGAAGGTCTGGGCAGATGGTGATAGACCTCCTTGGCGAACACGAAATCGAACTCGTCGGCCGGCGCGTCGATGCGCTCCGCATTGACCATCCGGACCTCGACGCCGGGAAGATAGCCGCGGTCGGCGAGCCGCTCGAGCTGTGCCGTGCAGAGCGAAGAGGCGACGATCCGCCCCGGCGCGACGCCGGATTCGGCAAGCGTGGTCGCATCCGATCCGCTGTCCCCGATGGTGAGCCACCGGCCCCCGATCCCGTAGGCGACGATCGGCTGGATCAGCCCATACATCCGGCGCTGGCGCCAGGCGTCGATGCAATCGGGGTGCCCGAGCATCGAAGGCATCTCCTGCCGCTGGCTCAGCACCGTCTTCTCTTGAAGCGCGTACAGGAGTTGCTCATTGGCATTCATGACGAAGCTCCCTGATGCGGCATCCCGCATGAGACCGCCTCAAGCTAGTCCCGCCGAAGGCTCGTCGCCAGGGTCCACGGCAAGAAAGCGCGGCGGTGCCATTTATTGACACGCCGCCCGCTTTATTCGAGATGACATCGGAGATAGAATGCCGACCGCGCGAAGAGAGCCCAACAGACAAAAAGTGGGGACATCATGAGAAAACCGCGACGGGGTCTGACGCTTGAACAGGCAATTGCTGAGCTGGAGAGGCTCGGGACAGAGGTCCGCAATATGGCGACCCAGTTGGCCAGCCTGAGGGCAAGGGTTACCGACCTGGAGCATTGGGAGAAGAGCATTGCCTCCGTGAGCATACGCAAGCATTCCGGCATGGGCACCGTCCGCAAGCACGCGAAGAAGGCACCGAGCCTGCGCAAAGCCCGGCGTTGAGACTCTCGAGCGCCGCGGCCCTATGGAGGTGGGCGATCTTTGGGCGGCGCTCGAAACGGCGAGCCGTTTCGACGCGACGGTAAGGGTCGATCACCGTCTCTTCGAGAGAATGCTCCGGCGCTACGTTGCCCCGATCCCCTATAGTAGAGCGACGCTGTTTCGCCGGATGTATGCGGCCGAGCCCAGCGTCGTGAAGGGCTTTGCCAAGCCGCTTCGCGCGCCGTTTCACGAACTTCAGCCGGTACAGGCGGGATACGCCCTGATCGACTGGCTCGCTCGTCGGCGAAGCCGCCAACGCCATCGCGTCCGGACCGGTACGACAGGCCGGTGCCGCTTGTGGACCTTGAATGAAATAGCGTCGCAATGGCATTCGGGACGGACGCGGTTCGGCGTCACCGATCTCCACATTCGAGACACGGTGATGGAGGAGGTCATTGCGCCCGAGGTGCTCAGCGGCTTCAACCTCCTCACCCGGTCCAGCCCCGGCGCCCGACGACAGGAAATGTTCAGCTTCGTCATCAGCTCGCGCGGCCATCTGACGGATTCGCACTCCGACGCGCCCGACAGCAGCAACTTCTGCTTTGCCGGCCGTAAGCTGTGGCTGGCATGGGATACCTATGAGGGGGCCAGATATGGCCTGCAGGATGTGGAGCGGGCACCCGTCGAGGGGCGCGCCCGCTTCGACATGCAGAGCTGGCTTTCCCTGCGCAGCGCGCGGTGGCTCCTGGTCAATCCCGGGGAAACGCTGTTCCTGCCGGCGAACATGACCCACAAGGTCATCACCCTCGAATCCTACATCGGCGTGGGCGGCTTCTTCCTGGCGATTCCAAACAGCCTGCGGCTCCTGTCCCACTGGATCGTCAGGGCACCGCTCTGGTCGAAACGCGATTTGACCGGCGAACACGACAATCTCGTGGGGGAGATCGCCGATTCCGTTCGCGATTTGCTCATGCACCTGCCGCGAGCCTCGATGCGGGAGCGCCGGCAATTGGGCTACGATTATCTGGAGCGGTCGGCGGCGGCTTTCATCGAGACCTGCCCCATCGGGCAACTTCGCAGCCTGTGGTCGGATCCGCGATTTCGCCGCGTCGCCGAGGTCATGCCGGCACCCTGGCCGGAATCGCTACCTGGGCGACAATCTCGCAGCGTTTGTTCGCTACAGAGCTGAGCGGCGGGTACCTCGTCGCGTGGCCCCTGGATTCCGGCTTTCGCCGGAATGACGGTAGGAGGGTGTAGCCAAGGTCCGGCGCAGATGGGAAACAAGCTCGAAGGCAATATTGCCGTCGCCGCGTAGGCCCACTCCCTGGCTTTTGCCGGAATGACGAGAGGGAATCGCTTTACCTCACGGCAAAGCCGACCTTCGCCCGCCCCTTGGGATTGCCGTTGTAGTTCACCGTTATCTCTTCGTCCCGTTTGATGTCGCGAAGGGCGACGAACACCTGCGTCTGCAGGCCGCTGGCGTAGTACTCCGCATTGGGCTGAAAGCTGTGATTGTAGAGGGCCCCGTAGCCACAGGCGAAGGCGACTTTGCCGTGCCCCCAGCTGAAGACATAGTCGGCGAGGGTGGTACGCGGCGCTTTGCTGAAGATCTCCTGCACCCGCATCACGACCACCGGCACCCGCTCGATGACCGTGCCCCGCCGGATGGTCTTGCGGGCAAAGACGCCGCGGCCTTTCTTGCGGGCCTGCCTGACCTCGATCAATTTGCTAGGTGCGTAGCGCATCGCTCAGCCCTTCAGTGACAGTCCGATCCCAAGATTGTAATGTCGGGGCGCGCTTGCTTCTCAGACAGGCTCTAAGATGTCCAGCGACAGACGGCACCTCACCATTCTCAACTGCGACATCGTAAATTCCACTTTTTACGCGGACAGGATGGATCCCGAGGATTTCGAATCCCTCCTAACCATCTTCTACGAGACATGCAAGCCGGTCGTCGAGAGCCGCCGCGGCGTCTTCGCCCATCATACGGGCGACGGGTTCACCGCCTATTTCGGGTCTCCGCGAACCTTGGGCCGGGACGCCCAGGAGGCGATCACCTGCGGGCGCGCCCTCATAGAAGCGCTCGACCGTTGCCGCTTTCCCGGCGGCGTCACGGTTCAGGTTCGCATCGGGATCGCCACCGGCCTCGTGGTCGTCAGCACGGTCAACCGCCAAAACAACGTTTCAGAGTCGTTTGCCGTCGGCGCGCCCCTTCATCTCGCCGCGCGCATCCAGGCCATCTCGCCGCCGGGCAGGGTCAGCGTCGACGATACGTCCTATCGCCTGGCGGAGCGCAACTTCACCTTCACCGACTTCGGCAATCACATGCTCAAGGGCTTTGCCGAACCGACCCATGTCTGGCAGGTGGACATGCCGCGCGAGGTCGAATTCCGGTTCGACGAGCGTCAAGAGCGCCTGTCCCCCTTCGTCGGCCGGACGCGAGAAATGGCGGCGCTCGATCACTGCCGGCTTCTCGCGGCGCAGGGTCTGGGACAAACCGTACTGATTACGGGCGAGGCAGGCATCGGCAAATCCCGGCTCGTTTTCGAAGGCATCGAAAGGATGGCGCCCGCTCATTCGCCGCTCGTCTTTCAGTGCCTCGAGGATCTGCAGAACGAACCGCTCCACCCCTGGATAAACTATGCGCGCCACGCGGCCAAGCTGACCTCGAGCGAGCCGCTGGAGATGCGGCGCCGCAAAGCCGGCGAATTCATCGACCGGACATTCCCGACCCTGGGTCGGCTCCGGCCCTTCGTGCTGTCGCTCGTCGCGCAGGATAGCGGCGAGCTTCACCTCGGTGACGACGACACGCCGGCCCACAAGCTCGATGCCCTGCGCGCGGCGATCGTCGAGCGCATCGTCGAACCGGACAGCGCGGCGCTGAAAGTCGTCGTGGTCGAGGACATCCACTGGATCGACCCTTCCTCCGACTCGCTTCTCATGTCCCTGATCGAGCGCGCCTCGCAGGCGCCCGTGCTGATGCTGGTGACCAGCCGAAAGGACAAGGACTTCGGTGCGGCCGGCAGGCATGTAACGCATCTCGCCATCGACCGGCTGAATGCGGTGCAGGCCGTGAGCCTGGCGAGCCACATGATGCAGGGCACGGCAATCGCCGACACTCTGCTGGCGCAGGTCATCGAGCGGTCGGACGGCATCCCCTTGTACATCGAGGAGATGGTTCGCACCGTTTCGGAGACCGGGCGCGTGCAGCAGCTCGCGGAGGCCGGGCCCGCCGAGGCCGGGCCCGCCGAGACCGGGCCCACCGAGAATCGTCAGCGCGGCGGGGTGGGTCTCCTGCCCATCCCCGATGCGCTGCAGGGGACGTTGCTGGCCCGGCTCGACGTCCTGGGCGAATCACGGCAGCTGGCGCAGATCGCGTCCGTCGTGGGGCGTGAGTTCGCCTTCGACGTGCTCGCGAAGCTGGCGGGGCGCCCGAAAGACGCCGTAGAGCGCGATCTGAGCAGGCTTGTCGACGCCGGCCTCGTCCGCTTGCTGAAGACCTCGACGGAGACCAAATTCGAGTTCCGGCATGCCCTGATCCGGGAGGCGGCCTACAACAGCCTTCTGCGCCGCGATGCGGTCGAGCTGCATTCGGCCCTGGCCCGTCTCTATGAGGCCGAATATCCCGAGATGGGGAATGCGAGGCCCGAGCTGCTGGCCCAGCACCTGACGATGTCGGGCCGCTGGCTGGAGGCGGCATCGCTCTGGCTGAGGGCAGGGATCCTGGCGAGGGAGATGGGGTCCAGCATCGAGGCCCTGACGCGGCTCGACCGCTGCCTGGAGTGCCTGGAATCGGCGGCTGATTCCCGGGAGGCCCAGACCATGAAGATGCGCTGCCAGATGGCGCGAGGGGCCCTCATCAACGACCACTTCGGGCCGGTCGAGCAGGGCGCCCATCGGGCCCTTGCAGAATCGGCTGACCTGGCCGAGGCGCTTCAGGATGCGGACGCGGTGGTCGAATCCCTGACATCGCTCGCCGGCGTGAGGTTCAATTCGGGCGATTTCCCGGCCGCCACGGCGGTCGCCCGACGGATGATCCAGTATGGGGCGCGGCACGGCAATGAGCGGGCATCGGCCATCGGCATGGTCAGCGCCGGAATGTGCAGCTTTGCGACGGGGCGGTTCAACGAGGCCCGGGTCCATCTCGAAGAGGCACTCGTCGGCTTGAGCCGCGGCGAGGGGGCGGAGAGCTATGAGGGCCACGCGCTGGTCTACCTCGCTTTCACGCTGCTCATTCTGGGCAACGCCAAGGAGGCCAACAATCTTTGTGCCGTTGCCATCGAGCAGGCGCGCCAGCGCCGAACGACGGAGCTCGCAGCGGCTCTCGGCAACTCCCTCTATTTGCTCAGCATCCAGGGCGATGTCGAGCAGACGCGGCGAACCTGCAACGAGCTGCAGAACCTGGCGGAGGAGAAGGGCTTCCCGATGTGGTTTCATCAAGCCAGATTCTTCCTCGGCTGGGCGAACGCCGCCGGCGGCGATCGCGGCGGGCTCGAGATGATGGAAGCGGCCATGGATCGCTTCCGGGAAGCCCATGAGCTGGTCGAGCAGAGCTTCTTCTATGGCCTGCTCGCGGAAAGATACCTCGGCCTGGATCTGCCCGAGCGCGCGCTGGAGAATGTGGAACGCGGCCTCAAGCTCGTATCGGAGCTGGGCGAGAAATTCTTCGAGGCGCCCCTGCTGCGGCTGAAGGCAAGGTGCCTGAGCGGCACCGGCGACAAGACGGCGGAGCTGGAGATCGCCGCCTTGTTCGATCGCGCGCGACAGCTGGCGATTCAGCAGGGTGCGGTCGCGTGGCGCTAGCTATCGATGT
>DATHQQ010000204.1:0-4820 GCA_035482595.1 Verrucomicrobiia bacterium | reverse complement strand
ACCCGGAATCTCCCGCGCAATCCAGGGGACCTGCGGGCCGCCCTCATTCCAGAAGGGGGCCACGCCTTCGAACATCTCGCGCACCTGGACCGGCGTCATCTCATGGATTTTCGCCATGCCGGCCATGTCGCGCTCGATCGTTGCGAGAATCTCGACCATCTGCGGATGAAGCTTGGGCATCTGTCTCCCCGATTGATCTTTTTCCGGCGCTGGGCTGCCGTGGCTCTCTTATAAAGGGTCTAGGCCCCGCTGCGCTCGCTCATTGTTACGATCACGTCACTTGACCTCTACCGCCCCTCTCATAGACTCGAATCCATGTTGAACGATGGAGCGCAAAGTCCCGGCTTCTGCGGTGCCTATGGCGTCGACGATAGCGAGGGCGCCTTGACCCAGGAAATGACCCCCGTGCGCCAGACCGTCGCGGAGGTCGTCGCCGACCTGCGCGCCGCGCGCCGTGCCAAGCGCAAGCTGCAGCTGGCGCAGATCATCGACCTCAAGCGCCTCGAGCCGATCGAGCCGGCGCCGGCAACCATGGCGCGGCTCGACGAGAGCGGGACTCGCTCCGCTTAGTCCGTCTTTCTTCGTTTCCGTCATATTTCCGTCATCCGGCGCGCCCATCTCCGAGGCTTCGCCGTTTCCCGCGGACCCCAGCCGTCGCCGGGGTGACGCAAGGTAGATGACGGAAGAGCGGTCAGTGGAAGTTCCCCTCGAATCGACCGCCGGGATGCGCTAGACCCCCATGGACCCAATGCCTGGGTCAGCTGCGATGAGGAATCCTTTCCCCCTGCCGATGCCCCCTCTCCCCGACTTGCCGCGAGGACCCGCTCTCTGGGGTCCCACAGGACTTCTTCTGCTCGCCGTCGCCTTGCTGGGCATCGCCCATGTGGCCTTCCTGCCGCCCTTCGAGGGTTATGACGAGAACGCCCACTGGTCCTACATCCAGCAGATCGCCGATCAGACGCGGCTGCCGCCGGCGGCCGAGTCCTGGCTCGCCGGCGATGTGGAGGACTATGCCGGGCCGCGGCCCTTCCAATTGTCGACGCCCGACAAGCCCTCGGGCGCGGCCTTTCGCCGCTATTTCGCCGGGCCCCATGGCGATCTCAGCCAGCCCGTGCCGCGGGTCTTTCGGCCGACGGCGCATCCCAACTGGGAGCCGCGCCAGCAGCCGCCTCTCTATTACCTGCTGCTGACGCCCTTCTACCGGCTCGCGCAGGATTGGAGCTGGCCGGAGAATTTCATGCTCATGCGCCTGGTGTCCTGGGCCATGGCCTTCGCGGGGTTCGCCGTCGGCTGTATGGCGACCCAGCGTTTCCTCGGGCAATGGGGGGCGCCTGCCGCCGTTCTCCTCACCGTCCCGGCCTGGCCGATCCTCTTTCCCGAGTTCTTCCCGGAGATGGCGCGTCTCGGCAACGACACCCTTTCGCTGCTCTTCGCCGGCGTTGCCTGGCACTTCGTCCTGCGGCTGCTGGCTGGGCCGCGGCGCGGCAAGGCGGTGCTGCTGGGGGCCACACTGGGCCTCGGGCTGCTGACGAAATCCTTCTTCCTGCCGATCTCCGCCGGCCTGGCGCTCCTGTTCCTCTATGCCGCGATAAAGGGTCGCGAGCCGCGCCATCTCCGCGACATTGCCATCGCTTTAGTCGTCGCCGCCCTCATCGGCGGCTATTGGTATTTCGACAATTATCGGACCTACGGCTCGGTTTTCGGCATGACCGAGTTCGATGCCGCCGCCCGGCATGGGGGACTCCTCCATATGCTGCTGGGGCTGCCGCTCTCCCAGCTCGCCGCCTCGCTCGCCCATGGCCTGGCGCTGATGGTCGCCACCTTCGTCTGGGGCGGCACCTGGACGCTCGCCCATCCGCCGACCTATCTCATGGCGCCGGTGGTGGTGCTCGCCTTGCTGGGCTTCGGGCTTTGGCTCTGGCGCTTCTTCCGCTGGCCGCTGGCCGGGCAGGCGCCGCTGTTCCTGGCAGCCCCGCTCCTAGCGGGCCTCGTCTCCCATCAGCTGCTCTCCATCGTCACTGGCGGATATGTGGCCGATACCCCCGGCTGGTATCTCCATATCCTGAGCGGGCCGCTGTCGCTGGCCTTGGCGCTGGGCTGGCGCTGGCCGCGGGTCTTGGGCGCGCTCGCCGCCTATGCGGTGGCGTTTCATGCCCTCACCTGGATGGGCCAGCTCTCGCTCTTCAGCGGCTGCGCCTATAAGCCGGGACCGGGCCAGCCGCTGCGGCTCGATGTCGGCTCCTGCCTGCTCGAGCCATCGCATCTGGCCGAGCTCGGCTCGCCGATCCTGGGCTTTGCGGCTTTGGCGCTCGCCTTCATCGCCGGAGGAACGGCCCTGTGCTGGGCCTGGAGCGCAAATCGCGCCTAGGACAGGCTCCTAGCTGTCTTCCTTGGTGACCGCCGGAAGCTCCAATATCCCCGCCAGGAAGGCGCTGAGGACGAGCTGGAGGCCGACCCCCATGGCGATGAGGGACGGGACGACGGCGCGCATGGTCTCGGCCAGATCCAGATTTCCGAAGCCGATGGCGGCCCAATGGATCGTCGCCACCACCAGCCCGATGAGCCCGCCGATGAGCAGGATTGTGCCGGCGAGCGCGGCGCGTTCCAGCGAGGCCTGGCGCCAGAACCGCTCCAGCATGGGCGAGGGCGGCAGGAATCCCCGGCGCTGGGCGAGCTCGCGGGCGAGCACGGCGAAGCTGAGGGTCTGCATGCCGAGCAGGCCAATGATGCCCGCCGCCAGCATGCTATGGACCTGAAGCTCGATGCCGAAAATCCGGATGGAGCCGAGCACCGCCAGCAGGATCATGCCGCCGAGTCCGCCGATGGCCATCACCAGCCCCGGATAGAGATAGAGCCAGCGCGGGCTGTGCATCAGCAGGAACTTCAGATGCCGCCAGCCGTCGCGCCAGGGCCTGAGATGCGGCGGCCGTCCGCGCCCGTCGGGATGCAGCACGATGGGCACCTCGGCGGTCTTGAGGCCCCGCATCGCCGCCTTGACCACCATCTCGCTGGCGAATTCCATCCCGGGCATGACGAGGCCCAGGTCGAGGATGGCGCGACGGTCGAAGCCGCGCAGGCCGCAATGGAAATCGGCGATGGGAGTCTTGAACAGCAGGGCGCCGATGAAGCTCAGCACCGGATTGCCCAGATAGCGGTTGAGGAAAGGCATGGCCCCGGGTCGGATGCCGCCGCGGAAGCGGTTGCCGACCACCAGGGCGTAACCTTCGCGCAGCTTCGCCACGAAGCCGTCCAGCGCGCTGAAGTCATAGCTGTCGTCGGCGTCGCCCATGATGACACAGCGTCCCCGGGCGGCCCGGATGCCGCCCTGGAGTGCGGCCCCATAGCCGCGGGCCGCCACCGGGATCACCCGCGCCCCGGCGGCAGCGGCGATCGCCTGGGAGCCGTCGGTGCTGCCGTTGTCCGCGATCACCACCTCGCCCGCGATCCCGCTCCGGGCGAGATAGTCCCGGGCCTTGCCGATGCAGATCGCTAGCGTCGCAGCCTCGTCGAGGCAGGGCATCAGTATGGTGAGCTCGAGCTCCGCCCCGGCGCTGTCCTCGGCCATGGTCTCCCGGCTATCCTTGCTGGCATCTTGTCGCGACGGGCATCGGTGCAGGCTAGCCTGTCGCCCGCGCCAAAGGGAAGGTCGGTTTGCGGCCGAGCGCCCGGCGGCGCGGGGATGCTACACTGGCTCGTGACGGCGGTACGAGTCTTGCAGCACAGGAATGGAAATCATGGCGGCTGAGACGATGCGGGCCCTGGTGAAGCGCGAGCCCCGCGAGGGCATCTGGATGGAAAAGGTGCCCGTGCCCAAGCCCGGCATGAACGAGGTGCTGATCAAGGTGGAGAAGACCGCCATCTGCGGGACCGATCTCCACATCTACAAATGGGACGACTGGTCGAAGCGGACCATCAAGCCGGGGCTGGTCATCGGCCATGAATTCGTCGGCCGCATCGTGGAGATGGGACCCGGCGTCGACAACTACCAGCTGGGCGACCGGGTCTCGGCCGAGGGCCATATCACCTGCGGCCAGTGCCGCAACTGCCGCGCCGGACGGCGCCACTTGTGCTCCCGCACCCGGGGCATCGGCGTCAATCTCCCCGGCGCCTTCGCCGAATACATCGTCGTGCCGGCGGCCAATCTCTGGCTGATCCCGGCCCAGATCCCCTCGGAGATCGCCGCCTTCTTCGATCCCTATGGCAATGCCACCCATTGCGCCCTCTCCTTCGACATGGTGGGCGAGGATGTGCTGATTACCGGGGCCGGGCCCATCGGCATCATCGCCGCGGGCATCTGCCGCTATCTGGGTGCCCGCCACGTCGTGATCACCGACGTCAACGAATACCGACTGGGCCTGGCGGCCAAGATGGGCGCGACCCATACCGTCAACGTCCGGCATGAGAGCCTGGGCGAGGCCATGAAGAAGCAGGACATCCATGAGGGCTTCGACATCGGCCTCGAGATGTCGGGCAATCCCCAGGCCTTCAACGACATGCTGCATCACATGTTCCATGGCGGAAAAGTGGCGCTGCTGGGGATTCTTCCCTCCGACACGCGCATCGACTGGGACCAGGTCATCTTCAAGGGGCTGCATCTCAAGGGCATCTACGGCCGGGAGATGTTCGAGACCTGGTACAAGATGACCCAGATGGTCCTCGGCGGCCTCGACCTACACCCCGTCCTCACCCATCACATCCCGATCGAGGAATTCCAGACCGGCTTCGACCTGATGGCGAGCGGGCAATGCGGCAAGGTGGTCTGCTCATGGCAGTAGCGGCGGGCGGGGCCGGCACGGCGCTGAAGGCTCGGCTGGCCGGCG
>DATHQQ010000203.1:0-5820 GCA_035482595.1 Verrucomicrobiia bacterium | reverse complement strand
CGAAAGCGGGAATCCAGGGCGAGCGACGAATCTGGGGCCCTGGATTCCCACTTTCGCGGGAATGACGGAAGAGAGAGCCGAGCCCTCGCTGGTGACGACATTCACTCCTTTAGCAGCGACGCCGCCTCGGGCTTCCAGGTCATCCACACGGTGGTGCCGATGGCATCGGCGTCGGTGAACTGGCGGTCGGCGTTCTGGCGGGCCACTGCGATCAGCTTGTCCATGCCGGCGACCTCGACGAAGTAGTGGCTGCGGTCGCCGAAATAGGCCTTGGCGTTGAGCCGGCCGGCGAGCGCGTTGGCGCCGGCATCGGGGGCCGTCCAATGCAGATGGATCTTCTCCGGCCGGACCGCGATGGAAACCGGGGTGCCGCGCGCAGGCGCCTCCGCCGCGACGGGGACATCGAAGCGCCCCAGCGGCCCGGCCTCGATTCGGGCATGGCCCTGGGTCACCTCGCCCATCACCCCGGGGAAGAGGTTCATGGTGCCGATGAACTCCGCCACCTCGCGGCAATTGGGCGCCTCGTAGATCCTCGTGCCGCTGTCGATCTGCAGCGCCTTGCCGTGGGACATGACCGCGACCCGGTCGGACAGGGTGAGGGCCTCCTCCTGGTCATGGGTCACGAAGACGAAGGTGACCCCGACGCTGCGCTGGATCTGGCGGAGCTCGATCTGCATCTCCTCGCGGAGCTTCTTGTCGAGGGCCCCCAGGGGCTCGTCCAGCAGCAGCACCTTGGGCTGGCAGACCAGCGCTCGGGCCAGCGCCACCCGCTGACGCTGGCCGCCGGAGAGCTGATGGCTCGCCCGCTCGCCATAGCCCTGCATCTTGATGAGGGCGAGGGCCTCCTCGACGATGCGGGCCATCTCGGGCTTGGCGAGATGCTTCTTGCGCAGGCCGAAGGCGATGTTCTCGCGCACGTTGAGATGGGGGAAGATGGCGTAGTTCTGGAAGACCATATTGGTCGGCCGGGCATAGGGCGGCACGGCCGACATGGGTTGCCCGTCGATGAAGATCTCACCCGTGGTCGGCGTCTCGAAGCCCGCCAGCATCCGCAGCAAGGTGGTCTTGCCGCAACCCGAGGGACCCAACAGCGAGAAGAACTCCCCCCGCCGGATCTCGAAGCTCACCTCGTCCACCGCCTTCACGGGGCCGAAATGCTTTGAGACGTTGTGCAGGGAGATGATGCTGTCGGGGTCGTTCATATGTCCGTCCAATATGGCATTTCAGAGTCCCGTGGGCCGGGCCGATTTGACGCCGCTGCGCCGCAGCAGCTCGGAGGCGACGACGATGATGGTGGAGGCGAAGAGGATGCAGCTTCCCAAAGCCTCGGTCATGGGGAGGCGGTCAGGGAAGCGAAGCTGGCTGTAGAGGAAGATCGGCAATGTCTGGTTGATGCCGCTGAGGAAGAAGGCGATCACATATTCGTCGAAGGAGACGGTGAAGGCCATCAGCAGGCTGGAGACGATGCCCGGCAGGGCCAGGGGAAAGGTCACACGCCAGAAAGTCATCCAGCCGTTCTCGCCGAGATCGTTCGCCGCCTCCTCCAGGGATTTGTCGAAGCCTTCCAGCCGCGATATCAGCACCAGCATCGAGAAGGGCACGCAGAGCAGGATATGCCCGGCGCCCACGGTGAACAGGGTGAGGGGCAGGTCGAAGGCCTGGCGCACGACGATGAGCAAAGCGACGGCGAGGATGATGCTGGGCACCACCAGGGGCAGCATGATCACGCCCATGATCGGCCCGCGACCGGGCAGGCGGTAGCGCGTGACCGCCATGGCGCCCAGCAGGCCGAAGATCGTGCTGAAAACGGATACCGAGCCCGCGACCATCAGGCTGCTCCGCAGCGCGTTCAGCAGGGAGTCGTTGTGGGCCAGATCGACATAGGCCTGGAGCGTGAAGCCCCGCAGCGGGAAGACGGCAAAGGTATTGTCGTTGAAGGAGAACAGCGGCAGGAGCAGAACCGGTGCATAGAGGAAGACCAGGAAGGCCATGCCGTAGATCGTGAGAAGATCGAGGCGCAGGCGCATGGAGGTTCAGCTTTCCCACTTGCGCATGCGTCGATAGCCGACGAGCTGGAGGAAGGCCAGCACGATCAGAGTCACCACCAGCATCATGGCGAGCGAAAGTGCCGATCCCAGCGGCGCGTCATTGGCCCTGCCGAAGAGGATCTGGATGGCATTGCCCACCATGCTGCCGCCCGATCCGCCGACCAGAGAGGGCGTGACGTAATCGCCCACCGTCGGGATGAAGACGAGAAGGAATGTCGCGATGGTGCCGGGTGCCGATAGCGGCAAGGTCACATGCCAGAAGCGCTCGAGCGGGCGATAACCCAGATCGGTTGCCGCTTCCAGCAAGGATCGGTCGATCTTCTCCAGGGAGACATAGATGGGCAGGATCGCGAAGGCGGCCCAGGCATGGGCCAAGGTGATCACCACGGCAAAGGGGCTGTAGAGCAGGAACTCCAGCGGCTTGTCGATGATGCCGAGGCTGATGAGGCCCGAATTGATGACCCCGTTGAAGCCGAGGATGATCTTCCAGGCGAAGACCCGCAGCAGATAGCTGGTCCAGAAGGGGATGGTGATCAGGATCAGCCAGAGCATCTTGTGGCGGGTGACCCGGAAGGCCAGGAAATAGGCCATGGGATAGGCGAGCAGCACCACGGCGATGGTCGCCATCAAGGCCAGGATGATCGATTTGACCAGCAGGATGGCATAGACGGGATTGGCCAGGGAAAAGGGAATGCCCCACCAATAGGTCGTCCGCTTCGAGGGTTCGATCAGGCTCCAGTAATTGTCGAGGGTGAAGGTCGTATCGATGCTGTAGAGATCCTGGGTCCAGAAGCTGATCAGCACCAAGGCGATGATGGGAACGATCAGCATCGCCAGCATGAGCAGCATGGTGGGCGACAGGAGGAGATAGCCGCGCAGCCATTCATAGCGCTGCAGCAAGCCGCCGCTCTTCGTTCGGGCGCCCGCTGCCGGCATCTCGGGCTGGGCGCCGCCAACTGCGCTCATCAAAGCCTCGGATTCTCCCCGTCGATCCGCGCGATCCCTCCTGCGGCACAGAAATATGCAGCGCGGCGGCGCGTTTCTTGCCGCCGATTACGCCCAACCTCGGGCCGCGCTGTCAACGGTCTCGCGGCCGGGGCGTGGGAAAGTGGCACCAAGAGCATTGACAGGCTTGGACTTCGCCGTGGCAAACTCGCTCGCTGGGAACGAAGCGCCCGCAGGGGCCCAAAAAAGCAAGGGAGAGAGATATGAACAGGGTGAAATTCATCGACCGTGCGGCCCAGGGGAAGATCTCGCGCCGCAGGCTGCTGACGGCCGCTGCCGCCTTCGGCGTCGGCACGCTTGCCATGCCGCTGCGCGCGCGCGCGGATGAGGTGCTGACCTGCATGGAATGGAGCGGCTACGATCAGGCCCAGTTCTTCAAATCCTATGTCGCCAAGCATGGCAAGCCGCCGAATTTCTCCATCTTCGCCGATGAGAACGAGGCGCTCCAGAAGGTGCGCGGCGGCTACAACGCCGACATCATGCATCCCTGCACCTATTCCGTGAATCCCTTCGTCGAGGCCAAGATCGCCAAGCCCATCGACACCTCGAAGCTTTCCAACTGGCCGGACATCTTCCCGACCCTGAAGGCGGTCAAGGGCGTCGTCCTGAACGGCCAGACGGTCATGGCCCCGGCGGACTGGGGCAATTCCGGCATCGCCTATCGCCCCGACCTGGTGGACAAGGATTACCAGGCAAATGAATCCTGGGCCATCTTCGCCGACGACAAATATGCCGGGCGCCTGGCCATGCTCGACAACGAGGTGGTCGCCGAAATCGGCGGGCTTCTCCTGGGCTATTCGCGCGAGAAGATCTTCGCCATGTCGGACGATGAGCTGGCGGCCACCCGGCCCTTCATGGAAAAGGTTGTCAAGAACTCCCGCTTCCTGTGGAAGGATCCGACGGAGCTCGACCAGGCCCTGGCCTCCGGCGAGGTCGTCGCGGGCTATGCCTGGAACGAGACGATCAAGACCCTCTCCGCCAAGAAGATCCCGGTCAAATATGCCAATGCCAAGGAAGGCATCTTCACCTGGCTCTGCGGGCTCACCTTGCTGAGCACGGGCAAGGCCGATGAGGGAGCGGCCTATGATTTCATCGATGCCTGGCTCTCCCCGGAGACCGGCAAGGCCCTGATCGAGGTCGACGGCTATGGCCACAGCAACATGAAGGCCTTCCAGATCGCCGATCCGAAGCAGGTCGCCGAGCTGGGAATCGCCGACCCGGTCAAGCATCTGGAGGAAGGCATCTTCCTCGCCGCGGTCGACAGCAAGCGCGAGCAGAAATACATCAAGATGTGGGAAGAGGTGAAGGCGCTGAAGTAGCCAGCGCCTTCCGAACATCGGCAGCAAACGCCGGGCGCTGCCCGGCGTTTGCGCCTGTTGAGATTCCATTCCTTGTCGAGGCCCTCATGGGGAGCGGCGGCAGCGCTGAGGAGTCGCTGCCGGAATTGGCTCGCTATCGGTCCCTACGACAAGCGCGCAAATAGCCATCCAAGGAGAGGGGTCCCGCGCCCCCGATGCAGAGCGCGAGGATTCCTGCGACATAGAGCAGGTCGGTCTCATAGCCGGGTTGACCGAAGTGTGCGCCGGTCGCGTCGTAGGATATGAGCTTGATGGAGCTGAATCCGTTGGGAAGATGGACCGTGAAGATCGCGACCAGGAGCACGATGATCATGGGCAGGGCAGCGACGGTGACGAAGGCGCCGGCGAGAATCAGCAGCCCGCCGAGGATCTCGACGAGAATCGTGGCCCAGCCCAGCAGCTCCGCGAACGGCATTCCCATGGCGGACAGAATCGCAATGAAGGCGTCCGCACCCCGGGCGAGCTTGGCGTAACCGTGCTCGATGAAGCCAAAGCCGACGATCAGGCGGAGCGGCAGCGCATACCAGCTCGCCGGAACGGGAAGCGGCGACAGGGCGAGCCGGCGTAGAAGGGGAAAGAATGCCATACCGGACAATTCGCTGGGACGGCTCCCTTGGTTACCCATGTTTCTCTCCTTCATGGATATTCTCGAGGGACGGTGGCGCCGAACCGTTCAGCTCCCGGGTTTGTGGTTCTCCGGATCGTAGAGCGGCATCCAGCCGCCGGCCGCCATGTCGACGGGGTAGGTCTCGCCGAAATACTGCCACCGGCTGCTTACGCCAAGCTCAGCGCCTCCGCGATGCAACGGGACGGAACGCCGGGCCGCCCCGTCCCGTTGCACCACTGAGCCAAGACGGGTTCAAATGATGAACGGACTCAACTCATCAGAAAGGCGCGGGTCTCTCAGAAATCCTTGCACAGCCTTAGCGAGTCATAGATCGCCGCGTGGATGTTGCGGCTGGCGACCGCATCGCCGACGCGGAAGAGCTGGAAGCTTCCCTCGGGATTGGTGCGGATCGTCTGGGGCTTGCCCTCGACCAGCGCCCGGAGATCGGTCTGGCCGCGGTTGCTGGCCAAGGGCTTCAGGGCGAAATAGAGCTCGTCGACGGGCAAGGTGCCGTGCTCGATGACGAGCTGGTCGATGACGCGCTCCTCCTCCTGGTCGGTGTATTCGTTCTTCAGCACCGCCACCAGCTTGTTGCCCTCGCGATAGACCTGGCTCACCTGGTGGTTGGGGGTGATCACCACCCCGGACTTGTAGAGCTCGCGCAGATGGACCGCCCAATTGTTCGACCCCATCTCGGCCCCCAGCGACGGGTCGTAGGTCACGATCTCCACGAGGCTGCCGCGCTTGGCGAGGAACTCGGCGGTGGAGGGGCCGCCATGGCCGCTCTGGGCGTCATAGACCA
>DATHQQ010000202.1:0-15126 GCA_035482595.1 Verrucomicrobiia bacterium | reverse complement strand
GGATCGGGCATGATCGCCCCCGACATGGCGACCATGCTGGCCTTCGTGGCAACGGATGCCAAGCTGCCGGCCCCGGTGCTCCGCGCGCTGCTGCGCGAGGCCTCCGACCGCTCCTTCAACTGCATCACCGTGGACGGCGATACCTCCACCAGTGACACGCTGCTGCTGGCGGCGACGGGTGCGGCCCCGGCCCATCCGCGCATCGCCCGGGCCGACGATCCGAAGCTCAAGGATTTCCGCGCCAAGCTGCAGGATCTGCTGACCGATCTCGCCTGCCAGGTGGTCCGCGACGGGGAAGGGGCCCGCAAGTTCATCACCCTCGACGTCACCGGGGCGGACTCCGATGCCGCCGCCCGGCGCATCGGCCTGGCGATCGCCAATTCACCGCTGGTCAAGACCGCCATCGCCGGCGAGGACGCCAATTGGGGGCGCATCGTCATGGCGGTGGGCAGAGCGGGCGAGAAGGCCGATCGCGACCGGCTGAAGATCGCCATCGGCGGCATCAAGGTCGCCGCTCGCGGCCAGCGCGTGCCGGAATACGACGAGACCCCCATCGCCGCTCATATGAAGGGCAGCGAGATCGCCATTGCGGTCGACGTCGGCGTGGGCAAGGGCCGGTCGCGGGTTTGGACCTGCGACCTGACCCATGGCTATATCGACATCAATGCCGACTACCGGAGCTGAGCCGGCGGCGGCACCGGAGGAAGCTTCCCTCGCCACCCCAGCGGTGACCGGTCTCCTGGCGGGACTGCCGCTCGATACCGAGCGCCTGACCCTGCGCCCCCTGACCTTGGCCGACGCGCCCTTGGTCGAGCGCCTCGCCGGGGAGTGGGAGGTGGCGCGCTTCACGGGCAATATTCCCCACCCCTATCCGACCGGCGGCGCCATCTCCTGGATCAGGGAGACCTGGGCCGAGGGGGCCGCGGGCCAGAAGCTGGTCGCCGCCATCGAGCGCCGCCTGGACCGGGTCTTTCTCGGCTGCATCGAACTCGATCTTACGGGCGGCAGCCAGTCTGCCACGCTGGGCTATTGGGTCGGCCGACCCTATTGGGGAGCGGGCTTCACGGCAGAGGCGGCTAAATCATTGATACAGCACGGATTTCATCAGCTTGGCCTGGCCCGTATCGAGGCCACCGCCATGCCGGCGAACCGTCGCTCGATCCGCGTCCAGGAGAAGCTGGGCTTCATCTTCGTCGGTCAGAGCGAGGATCCGGCGCCCGCCCGCGGCGGATCGCAGCGGGTGGAGCTGCGCCGGCTCGACCGCCCGGCGCGCCGGCGCCTGCTGGTCTCCGCCGTGGCCCTGGTCGATGTCGACGGAAGGGTCCTTCTTGCCCGCCGGCCCGCGGGCAAGCCCATGGCGGGGCTCTGGGAGTTTCCCGGCGGCAAGGTGCAGGAGGACGAGACGCCGGAAGCGGCGCTCATCCGGGAGTTGAAGGAAGAGCTCGCCATCGATGTGGCCGAGAGCTGCCTGGCGCCTCTGACCTTCGCCTCGCACCGCTATCCCGATTTCGATCTGCTGATGCCGCTCTATGTCTGCCGCCGCTGGAATGGCCAGCCGACCCCGCAGGAGGGGCAGGAGCTCACCTGGGTTCGCGCGGCGCGCCTCGGCGACTATCCCATGCCCCCGGCGGACAAGCCGCTGATCGCCATGCTGCAGGATCTGCTCTGAGCCTTGCCATGAACGAGCGCTCGTCGTCGTGCTCTTCCTCGGCGGTGTGCAGCTTCTTTCCCCGGGAATTCTCGGCGGCCATATCGGCCGCATCTTCAACGAGGTGAAGCACCGCCCGCTCTGTCGTGCGGCGGACCTGCGGGCTCGATCGAGGAGGTGATTATTTCGGCCGCGCGGGATCGCCCGCCGAATGCTCCGTGGTGTCGAGCGCGCTCGCCAGCCGGTGGCGGGCGCTGCCGGGGCGAAGCGGCTTCTGCTGGGAGTCGTCGGGGGCCCAGCCGGTCAGGAAGATGAGCTGGAAGCGGGCGGGAATCCGGCCCTCAGCATCCGCATGGCGCTCGGCATAGAGTGCTGCGGTCCGCGCGAAGAGCTCGCGCCCCGCGAAGCCCTGCGGCCGGGCGGAAAGCGCATTGGCCTCCCCCATGCCGCGCAGGTCGCGCATCAAGGCAAGCGCGTCGGGATAAGTGACGGTTAGGGTTTCGACATCGGCGACGGGGAGCGCGAAGCCGGCGCGCTGGAGCAGCCCGGCCGCATCGCGGAGATCGGCGAAGGGCGAGACCCGGGGGCCGGCGCCGCCGCGCATCTCGCTCTCCGCCGCCAGCAGGCAGTCGCGCAATTCGCCGAGGGTGCCGAGGCCGAACATCACCCCCAGGAACAGCCCGTCGGGCTTGAGCGCCCGGCGGATCTGCAGCAGCGCCCCCGGCAGATCGCCGACCCAATGCAGATTGAGCAGGCTCAGCACCAGATCGAAGCTTTCCGGGGCGAAGGGTAGGGCCTCCTCCTCGGCCACCACCGCCGCCGCTTCCGCCATCCGCGCGCGCCGCGCCATGGCGAAAGACGGGTCGCTGCCGATGAGCCGCTCGATGCCGCCGCGCCCCGCCAGGATCTCGGCCAGCAGCCCGCCGCGGCAGCCGAGGTCGAGGGCCAAGGGGAAATGCCGCCGGATATCGGGCAGGCGGTCGGCCAGGCGCTCGCCCGCTTCGCGCAGGAGGAAGTCATGGCGGCCAAGCCCCGGGGCGGCGCGGTCCTGCCGCCGGCGCAGCAAAGCCCGGTCGAACAGCTTCAATTCGTCGGTCATGCCGGCAATATGCGCCCGGCTCTGCCAAAGTAAACTCTGGGAAAGTAAACCAGGGCCCGTTTGCGGGCGCGGGCGCTGCGGCTAAACTCGGCCATGATCTCCCCCAGCCTCCGCCGGGCGACCGGACGGCTCCTCGATCTGGTCTTGCCGCCGCGATGCGTCGGCTGCGGCCAGGGCCTGGCCGCCCCTGCCGGTGCGGAGGCAGGGGCCCTCTGCGCGGGCTGCTGGTCCGCCATCGAGTTCCTGGCCCCGCCCTTCTGCCGGCGCTGCGGCTATCCCTTCGAGGTCGAGCTGGGGCCGGATGAGCTCTGTCCGGCCTGCCGGACGGCCCCGCCGGTCTTCGACCGGGCGCGGGCGGTGTTCCGCTACGATGCCGGCAGCCGCGCTCTCCTGCTGTCCTTCAAGCATGCCGACCGGACCGATCTGGCGCCGGCCTTCGGCCGTTGGCTGGCCCGGGCGGGGGCCGAACTCCTGGCCGAGGCCGATCTGGTGACCCCGGTGCCCCTCCACTGGACCCGGCTCTTCGCCCGCCGCTACAACCAGGCGGGGCTCCTGGCCCAGGCCGCCGCGCGCCAGGCGGGCCGGCCCTTCCGGCCCGATCTGCTGATCCGCCGCCGCAAGACGGCCCCGCAATCTGCGGGCCGGGCCGCCCGGGCCCGCAATGTCGCCGGCGCCTTCCAGGTGCCGCCGAGGCGCCGGCCGCTGGTGGAGGGCCAGCGGGTGCTGCTGGTGGACGATGTGCGGACCACGGGGGCGACCCTGGAGGCCTGTGCCCGGGCCCTCAAGGCGGCCGGGGCCTCCGGGGTGGATGTCCTTACACTGGCTATGGTCGTTCGGCCCCTCAGCCTGCGTCAAAAAGACAACAGGCATGCAAGCTCGCGCAGGTGACAACGACCCCTCGCGATGTAATGTTAAGGATATCTTGAGCAATTCGGAGTCGGTCGGATGGCCAAGGTTGAAGTCTACACCTCCATGCTGTGCGGCTATTGCCATGCTGCAAAACGCCTGCTGAAGCAGAAGGAGGTGGATTACGTCGAATATGACGTGGGCTGTGACTTCGAGAAGCGCGCCAAGATGGTCGAGCGGGCCGGCGGGCAGACCAGCGTGCCCCAGATCTTCATCAATGGCGCCCATATCGGCGGCTGCGACGAACTCTACGGCCTGGACCGCGCCGGCAAGCTGACGCCCCTGCTTCAGGCCCCGGATCCCGGTAACACCGCGTGAGCACGCCCTTCACCGTCGCCTGTATCCAGCTGAATTCGGGGCGCGAGCTCGCACCCAATATCGAGACGACCCAGCGACTGGTCCGCGAAGCCCGGCGTGCCGGCGCCGAATTCATCCTGACGCCGGAGAACACCACCTGCATCGAGCCGAAGCGCGATCTGATCCTGGCCAAGGCCCAGCCGGAAACGAGCCACCCCGCCATTCCCGCCTTCAGCGCGCTGGCGGCGGAGACCGGCGCCTGGCTCTTGATCGGCTCTCTCACCATCAAGCTCGACGACAAGACCTGCGCCAACCGCAGCTTCCTCTTCGATCCCAAGGGGAGCATCGCGGCGCGCTACGACAAGATCCACATGTTCGACGTCGACTTGGCCAATGGCGAGCGCTATCGCGAATCCGCCACCTTCCGGCCCGGGCATCAGGCAGTGACGGCGGATCTGCCCTGGGGGCGTCTCGGCCTCACCATCTGCTACGATCTGCGCTTCGCCTATCTCTACCGCGCGCTTGCCCAGGCCGGCGCCGGTTTCATCTCGATCCCCGCCGCCTTCACCCGGCCGACGGGCCAGGCCCATTGGCATGTGCTGATGCGGGCACGAGCCATCGAGACCGGTTGCTTCGTCTTCGCTCCGGCCCAGACCGGCGAGCATGCCGAGGGCCGCAAGACCTACGGCCATTCCCTGATCGTCGCCCCCTGGGGCGAGGTGCTGGCCGATGCCGGCGAGGAGGTGGGCTTCATCACCGCGCGTATCGATCCCGCCAAGATCGCCGAGGCCCGCGGCATGGTCCCGGCATTGACACATGACCGCGGCTTCAGCCCGCCGCCGGCCGAGGGCTTGCGCGTCGCGGGGGAATAGCGGGCCGTCCTCTTCCGGGCCGCCCGCCGAAGCGTGTATAATTTCTCGGGGAAGTATCAGATCTCAGCACTCGCCTGATGTGGGCGGGCGGCCGTCGAGTTACAGGAGAGAAAATCATGTCGCTCAGAATCAATTCCGAAGCGCCGAATTTCACGGCGGAAACGACCCAGGGTCCCATCACCTTCCACGACTGGATCGGCAATGGCTGGGCCATCCTGTTCTCCCATCCCAAGGATTTCACCCCCGTCTGCACGACGGAGCTGGGCTATATGGCCAAGCTGAAGCCGGAGTTCGACAAGCGCAACACCAAGGTCCTCGGCCTCAGCGTCGATCCCGTGGACAACCATTCCCGCTGGTCGAAGGACATCGAGGAGACCCAGGGCCATCCCGTGAATTTCCCGATGATCGGCGATCCCCAGCTCAAGGTGGCCAAGGCCTATGACATGCTGCCGGAGGGGGCGGGCGAAACCTCCGAGGGCCGCACGGCGGCCGACAACGCCACCGTGCGCTCGGTCTTCATCATCGGGCCGGACAAGAAGGTGAAGGCCATGCTCACCTATCCCATGAGCAGCGGGCGGAATTTCGACGAGGTGCTGCGGCTCCTCGATTCCATCCAGCTGACGGCGAAGCATCAGGTCGCCACCCCCGTCAATTGGAAGCATGGCGAGGATGTGATCATCGTCCCGTCCGTCTCCGACGAGCAGGCGAAGGCGAAATATCCCAATGGCTGGAAATCGCCGAAGCCCTATCTGCGGATCATCCCGCAGCCGCGCTGACCGGCGACACATCGCTGAACGGATAGGACCGCGGCGCCGGCTTGGCGCCGCGGTTTTGTTTCCCCCAAGCGTGCCGCTTGACGAATACGCTTTTTGCGTATAGACTGTAGGTTTAGAGTCCGCGTGGAGGAATGCCTGCAGATTCCCTGCAGAAACAGGTAAAGCCGCCGGGAAAGCCGCTTCCAGCGGAATGGGGTGGTCTAGGATGACCCTCGCCGCGCGGCGATATGCTGGATGACGGCCGGCCGCGGCGGCCCCAGCTCCAGATCCTCGAAGGCCAGCACCTCGAGATGGCCCGCGACGGTGGCGGCGAGCTCGCCGGGGCGCAGCAGGAAATCGGGATTGCTCGGCTTGCCGAAGCGCTCATTGCCCTGGGCGAAGGTCTCGTAGAGCAGCAGCCCGCCCGGAGCGACGGCCCCGATGATGTCGGGCAGGATGGGCCGGTGCAGATAATTGGTCACCAGCACCAGATCGAAACGGCGGCGGGGCAGGGGCCAGGAGCTGCCGTCCTCCAGATCGGCGCGGATCTTGGACAGGCCGGGGGCGTCGGGTTGCCGGTCGGGATCGCGGTCGAGCGCCGTGACCGCGAGGCCATGCGCCAGCAGCAGCCGGCTATGCCGTCCCGTCCCGGCCGCCAGATCGAGGGCCGTGCCGCCGGGGGCGGTGAGCGGCAGGAAGCGGAGAATCCAGGGAGAGGGTGCTTGAGAAGACGGCAAGTTTGGGCCATTGATGAAGAGGCGTTGTTCACGGCGATGACAGGACGATGATTCTCTTCGATCTCAAATGCGGCAAGGGTCATGTCTTCGAGGCTTGGTTCCGCGACGGAACCGCGGCCGAGAAGCAGCTCGCCGGCGGCAAGGTCGCCTGCCCCGCCTGCGGCAGCGCCAAGGTGCAGAAGGCGCCCATGGCGCCCCGCATCGGCAAGGGGGAGCGCCGAGGCGCCCCGGCGCCGGAAAGCAAGGCCTCCGAGGCTCCGGCAGGCGAGGGCGGCGTCCTGATGAGCAAGGAGAAGGCGGCCAAGGCCGCCGAGCTGCGCCGGGAGCTGGGCGAGCTTCGCTCGAAGATCGAGGCCAATTGCGACTATGTCGGCGGCCGCTTCGCCGAGGAAGCGCGCAAGATCCACTATGGCGAAACGGAAGCGCGCGGCATCTATGGCGAGACCTCGGACAAAGAGGCCCGCGAGCTTCATGAGGAAGGCGTCGAGTTCTCCAAGATTCCCTGGCTGCCCCAGCACGATTCCTGAGATCGTCCACCCGCGACCGGTCAGGCCGCGGGTCAGGCGGCCGGCGCCCGCTCGAAGCACATCATGTAATTGACGTCGAGATCGCTCGCGGCGAGCCGCCATCTATCGCTGAGCGGGCTGTAGACGACCCCCACCACATCGGCCAAGGCGAGGCCGTGCGGGCGCACCTCCGCCGCCACCTCCGAGGGCTTCAGGAAGCGGCGCCAGTCATGGGTCCCCGGCTCCAGCCAGCGCAGCAGATATTCGGCCCCGAGGATGGCAAGGGCGAAGGATTTCGCGGTCCGGTTGAGGGTCGAGAGGATGAGCAGCCCGCCGGGCGCCACCAGCGTCGCGGCTGCCGCCATGAAGCCCGCCACATCGCTGACATGCTCGACGATCTCCATGGCGAGGACGACGTCGAAGCGCGTGCCGGTCTCGACCAGCGCCTCGGCGGTCTCCTGCCGGTAGTCGATCTCGAGCTCGCTCTCCTCGGCATGGCGGCGCGCCGCGGCGATGCTCATCTCCGCCGCATCGATCGCGGTCACTTGCGCACCCATGCGTGCCAGGGGCTCCGAGAGCAGCCCGCCGCCGCAGCCGATATCGACCAAAGAGAGCCCGGCCAGCGGCCGGGGCGTCAGCGCCTCCCGCCCGAAGCGGGCGGCGGCGCGGTCGCGGATATAGGCCAGGCGGACCGGATTCAGCCGGTGCAGCGGGCGGAACTTCCCGGCCGGATCCCACCAGGCCTCCGCCAAAGCCGAAAACTTCGCGATTTCCGCCGGATCGACCGAAGCGGTGAGCGAAGGGTTAACGGCGGGATCTGCGGCGGCGGCAGCGTGGGTCATGAAGGGCAATATACTCTCGCAGGCCTTGCTTAGCGGCGTTCCAATTGAGTATGGATACGCGCCGCCCGTCCGGCAACGGGCGCGGCGCCGCGGCAAGCATTCCCCTGGAACCAGAGCGATGACGAGAGCGGCCGGCAAAACCCGCATCGTGATGAAGTTCGGCGGCACCTCCCTGGCCGATGTCGATCGCATCAAGGCGGTTGCCGTGCGGGTCAAGCGGGAGGTCGATGCCGGCCATCAAGTGGCGGTGGTCGTCTCGGCCATGTCCGGCACGACCAATCAGCTCGTGGGCTGGACCAATGCGCTCGCCCGCCTCCACGACGCCCGGGAGTATGATGCCGTCGTCGCCTCGGGCGAGCAGGTCACGGCCGGACTGACGGCGATCGCCCTGCAGGAGATCGGCGTCAGCGCCCGCTCCTGGCTCGGCTGGCAGATCCCGCTCCGGACCGACGACGCCCATGGCAAGGCCCGCATCCGGGGCATCGAGACCGCGGAGCTCGACCGGCGCATGGCGTCGGGCGAGGTGCCGGTGGTGGCCGGCTTCCAGGGGCTGGGATCGGACAACCGCATCACCACTTTGGGCCGCGGCGGCTCCGACACTTCGGCGGTGGCGCTGGCCGCCGCACTCCAGGCCGATCGTTGCGATATCTTCACCGATGTGGACGGAGTTTATACGACCGACCCCCGCATCGTTGCCAAGGCCCGCAAGCTCGATAAGATCACCTATGAGGAGATGCTCGAAATGGCATCCCTCGGCGCCAAGGTGCTGCAGATCCGCTCGGTCGAGATGGCGATGAAGCATCATGTTCGACTGCAGGTGCTGTCGAGCTTCGTCGACCGGCCCGGCACCCTGGTCGTGGATGAGGACGAGATCGTGGAACAGGAACTGGTCAGCGGAATCGCCTATAGCCGGGACGAGGCCAAGATCACCTTGGCCCATGTGCCCGATCGCCCGGGCGTCGCCGCCGCCATCTTCGGGCCGCTGGCCGACGCTCATATCAATGTCGACATGATCGTCCAGAACGTCTCGGGCGGGGGCGATTTCACCGACATCACCTTCACCGTGACCAAGGCCGATCTCGAGCGCGCCATGCGGGTGCTGGAAGACCGGCAGTCGGCGCTCAACTTCAGGGCCCTGCAGCCCGATCCCAATGTGGTGAAGGTCTCGGTCATCGGCGTCGGCATGCGCAGCCACGCCGGCATCGCCCAGCGCATGTTCCAGATCCTGGCGGAGAAGGGCATCAACATCCAGGTGATCTCCACCTCCGAGATCAAGATCAGCGTGCTGATCGCCGAGGAGTACACCGAGCTCGCCGTCCGCAGCCTCCATACTGCCTACGGCCTTGACGCCCAGTAGCGACATTTCGCGCGAGGGTGAGGCGCTGGCGCATCTCGATCGGCTGTGGCTGCGCGGCCGCCGGTTCCTCGGCTGTACCTATGCCGTCATGGGCGGCGCCATGACCTGGGTGTCGGAGCGCCATCTGGTCTCGGCCATTTCCAACGGCGGCGGCTTCGGGGTCATCGCCTCGGGCTCCATGTCGCCGGATCTGCTCTCGATCGAGATCGCCGAGACCAAGAAGCTGACCGACCGGCCCTTCGGGGTGAACGTCATCACCCTGCACCCCCAGCTCCAGCAGCTGATCGATGTCTGCCTTGATCACAAGGTGGGCCATGTCGTACTCGCCGGCGGCCTGCCGCCCGGAGCCGCCATGCAGCGGGTCAAGCAGGGCGGGGCCAAGCTGATGTGCTTCGCCCCGGCCCTCGTCCTGGCCAAGAAGCTGGTGCGCTCCGGCGCCGATGCGATCGTGATCGAAGGCATGGAGGCCGGCGGCCATATCGGTCCGGTGACGACATCGGTGCTGGCCCAGGAGATCCTGCCCGAGATCCGCGACGTGCCGGTCTTCGTCGCCGGGGGCATCGGGCGCGGCGAGGCGATCACCGGCTATCTGGAGATGGGGGCGGCGGGGGTGCAGCTCGGCACGCGCTTCGTCTGCGCCACGGAATCGATCGCCCATCCGAGCTTCAAGCAGGCCTTCATCCGCGCCTCGGCCCGCGATGCGATCCCCTCGATCCAGCTCGACCCGCGCTTTCCCGTCATTCCCGTGCGCGCCATCGCCAATGCGGCGACCAAGCGCTTCCTGGAGACCCAGCGCACCGTCATCGACAGATTCAACCGCGGCGAGATCGACCAGAAGGCGGCGAGCCTGGAGATCGAGCATTTCTGGGCGGGATCGCTGCGCCGTGCCGTGATCGACGGCGATGTCGAGACCGGCTCGCTGATGGCGGGCCAGAGCGTCGGCATGGTGACCGGCGAGCAACCCACCGCCGCCATCCTCCAGGAGCTGGTGGGCCAGGCGGTGCGGGCCATCGCCGCGCGGAGCACGGCGGCGCCGGGAGCCGGGGACTAATGAGCGCCCAGGGCGGCGGGACGACCGGCGCCCGGCTGCTGCTTCGCCGGCTGCGCGCCCTCATGGCCGAGGGCGGAACCGCGGAGGAGCGGCTGCGCCGCATCGTGCGCACCATTGCCGCCGGCATGGTGGCGGAGGTCTGCTCAGCCTATGTGATGCGCCCCGGCGAGGTGCTCGAACTCTTCGCCACCGAAGGGCTGAAGCTGGAGGCCGTGCATCGCACCCGGCTTCGGGTCGGTGAAGGCCTCGTCGGCGACATCGCCAGCCACGCCCGGCCCTTGGCTCTGGCCGATGCCCAATCCCATCCCAATTTCGCCTATCGGCCCGAGACGGGCGAGGAGATCTACCGCTCGCTGATGGGCGTGCCGATCCTGCGCGGCGGCCGGGTGATCGGCGTCCTGGTCGTGCAGAACCGCACGGCGCGCCAATACACCGAGGAGGAGGTCGAGGCGCTCGAGACCACCGCCATGGTGGTGGCCGAGCTCATCGCCGGGGGCGATCTCGTGCCGCGCAACGAGACGCGGCCGACGGAAGGTATCGGCTTGTTGCCGACCCGGCTGGAGGGGCTGAGCCTCTCCCCGGGCC
Source organism: Verrucomicrobiia bacterium (assembly GCA_035482595.1). Taxonomy (GTDB): domain Bacteria; phylum Pseudomonadota; class Alphaproteobacteria; order Dongiales; family Dongiaceae; genus DASXQK01. The sequence goes on along the minus strand of DATHQQ010000202.1, from coordinate 4,471 downwards.
TCGCCATCGGCCGCGCGGTGCTGCACAAGCAGCGCCCGACTTTGGCCGAGATCGTCGCCGAGAATCCGGTCCGCGAGCGCGAGCGCCTGAACTTGGCGGTCTCCAGCCTGCACCGGGCCCTGGACGACCTGATGCAAAGCGCCGAGCTGGACGGGGCCGGCGAGCATGTGGACATCCTGGAGGCCTATCGCATGTTCGCCCAGGACCGGGGCTGGCTCGCCCGGCTGGACGAGGCCATCGCCAGCGGCCTTTCCGCCGAGGGAGCCGTGCTGAAGGTGCAGAACGACGCCCGGGCACGCATGTCGCAGGTGCTCGATCCCTACATGCGCGAGCGGCTGGCCGATCTCGACGAACTCGCCGACCGGCTGCTGCGCCACCTGGCCGGGGCGGTGGCGGCGGTACCTCTGCCGGAGAAGGCGGTGGTGATCGCCCGCACCCTGGGTCCGGCCGAGCTTCTGGAATTCGACCGCAAGCACCTGCGGGCCATCATCCTGGAGGAGGGCTCGCCCACCGCCCATGTCGCCATCGTCGCCCGCGCCCTGGACCTGCCGATGATCGGGCGGGTCGAAGGGGCGCTGGCGCGAATCGAGAGCCGCGACCGGATCATCGTCGATGCCGACAACGGCCAGGCCTTCGTGCGGCCTGGCGAGGATATCGAGGAGAAGGTGGCGGACAGCATGGCGCTGAGGGCCCGCCGTCGCGCCGTCTTCGCCAGCGTGCGCGACCTGCCCTCCGTCAGTCGCGATGGCGTCTCGGTCTCGCTGTCGATCAATGCGGGGCTGCTGATCGACATGCAGCATCTGGCGGCCAGCGGCGCCGATGGCGTGGGGCTCTATCGCACCGAGATCGCCTTCATGGTGCGCGACCACTTCCCCGATGTCGGGCAGCAGACGGAATTCTATCGCCGCATCTACGAGCAGGCGGCGGGCAAGCCGGTCATCTTCCGCACGCTCGATGTCGGCGGCGACAAGGTGCTGCCCTATTGGCCGCGCGCGGGCGAGGAGAACCCCGCCATCGGCTGGCGCGCCTTGCGCATCGGGCTCGACCTGCCGAATCTGCTGCGCCAGCAGGTCCGGGCGCTGATCGCGGCGGCCGCGGGCCGACCCCTCGACCTGATGTTTCCGATGATCGCCACGGCGGACGAGTTCACCGCCGCCCGGCGAATCGTCGATATCGAGGTCGAGCGCGCCCGGCAGAGGGAGATTCCCGTTCCCGAGCCCCTGCGGGTCGGGGCGATGCTGGAGGTTCCTTCGCTGATCTGGCAGCTGCCGGCCCTTCTGGCCGAGGCCGATTTCGTCTCCGTCGGCAGCAACGACCTCGCCCAGTTCCTCTTCGCCAGCGACCGCGGCAATCCGCGCATGGCCGACCGCTACGACCCGCTGGCTCCAGCCATGCTGCTGGCCCTCAGCGAGGTGGCGCGGCAATGCGCCGCGGCGGGCCGCCCGCTCTCGGTCTGCGGCGAGATGGCGAGCAGGCCGATCGAGGCCATGGGCCTGCTGGGCCTGGGCATCGGCAGGCTCTCCATGGCCCCCTCGGCCATCGGGCCGGTGAAACTCATGATGCGCAGCCTGGACGTCGGCCCCCTGCGCAACTACATAGGGGAGATGTTGCGTCAGCCGCATGTCAGCATCCGCCACGAGCTGGCCGCTTACGCGCGCGATCATGGCGTGACACTCTAGAGGCTCTTTGGAACCTCGGCATTGCTCGCCGTGATTGCTACCGCCGACCAGGATTTGGTAGAAAACTTCTGGCGCTTTGACCGGCCAGAGCCGCTTTGCGACGCCTGAGCGGCTTGCCTTGGTGGCTGACTCCTTCGGGCGCGATCCGGGCTTGACCGGGGGCCTCCGGGCAGGACCAGGGATTGGTCGAGATGGAACCGCAGCAGAGAATGGAGCATCTGCCAGAGGACCGGGACGACGGCGGGCTGCCGCCGTTCCAGGAGGGCGTCGGCGAGATCCTGCGCCGCCGGCGGGAAAGCTATGGCCAGGACCTGCCCACCGTCGCCTCCCAGCTCCATATCCGCCTGACCTATCTGAGGGCCGTCGAGACCGGGCGCTTCAAGGACCTGCCCGGCATGGCCTATGCGTCGGGATTCGTGCGCAGCTACGGCGATTACCTGGGCCTCGACGGCGAGGAGCTCGTCCGCCTGTTCCGCGAGGAGGTGGCCGGGGTGGACCGCCAGGTCCGCCTCAATGTTCCGATCGTCGCCAGCGAAGGGCGCATTCCCGGGGGGGCGGTGCTGCTCCTCTCGGGCTTCCTGGCCGTGCTGGCCTATGGCGTCTGGTACTATCTGGCCGACCGGCATAAGAGCCTTCTCGACCTCGTTCCCGAGGTGCCCTCGCAGCTGCGGGCGATCCTGGGCAAAGAGGTGCCGACCGATGTGGCGACCGCCCCGCCCATGGTGAAACCCCAAAGCGCCACGCCCTCCCCCCAAGAGGGGACCGCCGGCACCGTGCCGGCCCAAGGGGGCGCTGCCACGGCCGGCGGAACGGCCTCTGCCACCCCTCAAGCAGGGGCTGGCGCCCAGGAGGCGCCGCCGGCGCCGCCGACAGCGGCCGGCGCCACACCTTCGACCATCGCCTCCCAGCATGCGACGCTCCCCGCGCCCATGGCGTCGGCTGCCGCCCCGGCCGACCCGCAATCGCCGGCCGCGAGCGTGCTGGTGGAACCGGACGATCCGGCGCCCCTGCCCGGGGAGTTCAACAGCCTTTTGGCCACCAGTCAGCCGCCAGGCCCCGTTGGCCATCCCGCCCCGCCGCAGGCGGAGGTCGTCATGGCCAATCCCGGCGCCCGGGTGAAGCTGGTGGCCCGTATGGACAGCTGGGTTCAGATCAACGATAAGACCGGGAAGACCTATTACTCGGCGGTCTTGCGCGCCGGCCAAGCCATCGAAGTGCCGAATCAGCCCGGGCTGCTGCTGACCGCCGGCAATGCCGGGGGCCTCGACGTCCTGGTCGACGGGGCACAGATGCCGTCGCTGGGCGCGGTCGGGCTGGTGAAGCGGGATCTACCCTTGGATCCGGCAGGCTTGAAGACGACGAATGGTCATTAGCGGGCGCCAGGCTTGCGCGCTGGCGCCACGGCAAAGAGGATCACGAATATGAGCGTCCGCCCCTATCGCGACATTCAGCGCCGCAAGAGCCGGCAGATCCACGTCGGCCCTGTGCCGGTCGGCGGGGACGCGCCGATCACGGTCCAGTCGATGACCAATACGCTGACCTCCGATGCGGCGGCGACCATCGCCCAGATCCGCGCCTTGGAGGAGGCCGGCGCCGATATCGTGCGGGTCTCCTGCCCCGATGAGGAATCGACGGCCGCTCTGCCGACGATCGTGAAGGCTTCGAAGCTGCCGATCGTGGCGGACATCCATTTCCACTACAAGCGCGCGATCGAGGCGGCCAAGGCCGGCGCCGCCTGCCTCCGGATCAACCCGGGCAACATCGGCTCCGCCGACCGCGTGCGCGAGGTGGTGAAGGCGGCGCGCGACAATGGCTGCTCCATGCGCATCGGCGTCAATGCCGGGAGCCTGGAGCGCGATCTGCTGGAGAAATACGGCGAGCCCTGCCCGGAGGCCATGGTCGAGAGCGCCCTCGACCATGCCCGCATCCTGGAGGACAACGACTTCTTCGAGTTCAAGATCAGCGTCAAGGCCTCCGACGTCTTCCTCGCCGTCGCCGCCTATCAGGGATTGGCCGATGCCTGCGATTACCCGCTGCATCTGGGTATCACCGAAGCGGGCGGCATGCGCAGCGGCTCGGTCAAATCGGCCATCGGCATGGGCTCGCTGCTCTGGGCCGGGATCGGCGATACGATCCGCGTCTCCCTCTCCGCCGATCCGGTGGAGGAGATCAAGGTCGGCTTCGACATATTGAAGTCGCTGGGACTGCGCCATCGCGGCGTCAACGTCATCTCCTGCCCCTCCTGCGCGCGCCAGCAGTTCGACGTCATCAGCACGGTCGCCGTGCTGGAGCAGCGGCTGGCCCATATCTCGACGCCGCTCACCGTTTCGGTGATCGGCTGCGTCGTCAACGGCCCGGGCGAGGCGCGCGAGACCGACATCGGCTTCACTGGCGGGGGCAACGGCACCCATCAGGTCTATGTCAACGGTCTGCCCGATCACCGCCTGAAGGATTCCGACATTGTCGACCATCTGGTCCAGATGATCGAGAAGAAGGTGGCGGAGATCGAGGCGGCGAAGGCCCAGCAGACCGACGCGGCCTAGAATTCTGGACCCTAGGACAGATCTTCCATCGTGAGCGCGCTGCAGCCCGTTCGGGGCACACATGACCTCTTGCCTGAAGACATGCGCCGCCACCGGCGCGTGGTCGAGGCGGCGCACGCGGCGGCGGAGCGCTACGGCTATCTCGAAATGGCGACGCCGATCTTCGAATTCTCGGAGGTCTTCAAGCGCACGCTGGGCGATACCTCCGACATCGTCACGAAGGAGATGTACACCTTCACCGACAAGGGC